>NZ_CAUGIN010000005.1:0-151527 GCF_959599685.1 Lachnoclostridium phocaeense | reverse complement strand
CAAGTTCTGCCTAAAAGAGAGTTATCATTTCAGTGCCTTAACTAAATGACATTGGTAAGCGGAGGTTCCCCTTTTCCTCTGAGTGATAGAATGGTATAATAACCACGATGTGGTTATTATACCTGCGCATCCTGCGTCATGCGTGGGTTGGAACAATGAGGAGGAAAAGGAATGGAAGGAAGAAAGATCATACAGGTGGAGGACAAGGTCCCCCTTAAATTACTGGTACCCTTAAGCATCCAGCATATGTTCGCCATGTTCGGCGCCTCTGTGCTGGTGCCCTTCATGTTTGGCATCAGCCCGGCCATTGTGCTGTTCATGAACGGAGTGGGTACCCTTTTATTTATTGCTATCACAAAGGGAAAGGCGCCGGCCTATCTGGGCTCCAGCTTTGCCTTTCTGGCTCCCGGCGGCATCATCATCGACCAGATGGGCTACGAGTACGCCCTGGGCGGCTTTGTGGTGGTCGGGTTCTGCGGCTGTATCCTGGCCTTTATCATCTACAGGTTCGGATGCGACTGGATCGACATCGTGCTGCCTCCGGCGGCCATGGGGCCTGTGGTGGCCCTCATAGGACTGGAGCTCTCCAGCTCTGCGGCCAGCAACGCGGGGCTTCTGGATGAGACCATTGATCCAAAGAATGTCATTGTCTTTGCGGTCACCCTGGGCGTGGCTGTCTTTGGCAATATCCTGTTCAGAAAGTTCCTGGCGGTCATCCCCATCCTGATCGCGGTGATAGCAGGGTACGTGGCGGCCATCCTGTGCGGCATCGTGGATTTTGCCCCGGTGGCAGAGGCGTCTGTCTTTGCCCTGCCCCATTTCATGCTGCCCAAATTCAGCGTGGAGGCCATTGTCATCATCCTGCCGGTGCTCCTTGTCATCACCTCGGAGCACATCGGACACCAGGTGGTCACCAGCAAGATCGTGGGAAGGGACCTGCTCCGCGATCCGGGACTTCACCGCTCCCTTCTGGGGGACAACCTGTCCACCATGATCTCCGGTCTTATCGGGTCCGTGCCCACCACCACCTACGGGGAGAACATCGGCGTCATGGCAGTGACCAAAGTGTACAGCGTGCGGGTCATCGCGGGAGCCGCCGTGCTGTCTATCATCTGCTCCTTTGTGGGCAAGCTGTCCATGCTGATCCAGACCATACCGGGGCCTGTTATAGGGGGGATTTCCTTCCTTCTGTACGGCATGATCGGGGCATCCGGCATCCGCATCCTGGTGGACTCCAGAGTGGATTATGGACGCTCCAGGAACCTGACCCTGACCAGCGTGGTCTTTGTCACCGGCCTTTCGGGCATTGCGGTCAATATCGGAAATATCCAGCTCACCGGCATGGTGCTGGCCTGCATCACCGGCATGGCTTTAAGCCTTGTGTTCTACGTCCTTGACCGGCTGAAGCTGACCAATGACCAGGAGTAGATGGGAAAAATATTGTAAAAGCAGATAAAGGAGGGTTCTGCAGGATGGCAAAACAGGCAAAAATGGTGATCGATAAAGATTTTAAGATCGGCGAGGTGGACAAAAGGATCTACGGCTCTTTTGTGGAACAGCTGGGAAGGGCGGTCTACGACGGCCTGTACCAGCCGGGAAGCCCGCTGTCTGACGAGGACGGGTTCCGCAGGGATGTGATCAGTCTTGTGCGGGAGCTGGGAGTTCCCATTATCCGTTATCCGGGAGGGAATTTCGTCTCCAGCTTTGTGTGGGAGGACAGCGTGGGGCCTGTGGAACAAAGGCCCAGGAGGCTGGAACTGGCGTGGCGCAGCCTGGAGCCCAATGAGGTGGGGATCAACGAGTTCGCAAAATGGGCGAAGAAGGTAAATTCTGAGGTCATGATGGCAGTAAACCTGGGCACCAGAGGGATCGCCGATGCCTGTAACCTCCTGGAGTACTGCAATCATCCGGGCGGGACAAAATACAGTGACATGCGCATCTCCCACGGGATCAAAGAGCCCCACAACATCAAGGTGTGGTGCCTTGGAAATGAGATGGACGGAGACTGGCAGGTGGGGCGCAAGACCATGGGAGAGTACGCCCGCCTTGCTGAGGAGACGGCCAAGGCCATGAAGCTGATCGATCCGGGCATTGAGCTTGTCTCCTGCGGAAGCTCTTCCCGGGAGATGGACACCTTCCCGGAGTGGGAAGCGGTCACCCTGGAGCGCACATACGACTATGTGGATTATGTGTCCCTTCACCAGTATTACGGGAATGAGGCCAATGATACGTCAGATTTCCTGGCCAAATCCGACGACATGGAGGAGTTTATCCGCACGGTCATTGCCACATGCGACTATGTGAAGGCGAAGAAGAGAGGAAGGAAAAATATCAATCTGAGCTTTGACGAGTGGAATGTATGGTTCCACTCAAAGGAAGAGCAGATGGACATTACAGAGAACAGGCCGTGGCAGACAGCGCCTTCCCTGCTGGAGGATATCTACACCTTTGAGGATGCCCTTCTTGTGGGGCTGATGCTGATCACTCTGCTGAAACATGCAGACAGAGTAAAGATGGCCTGTCTGGCGCAGCTTGTCAATGTCATTGCTCCGATCATGACAGAGAAGGGCGGGGGACCGGCGTGGAAGCAGACGATCTTCTACCCCTTTATGCACGCCTCCAGATATGGACGGGGCACTGTACTCAGGCCGGTCATCAGCACCGGCGTGCACGACACGGCACAGCATGAAAATGTGACGGATGTGGAGAGTGTTGCCGTCTATAATGAGGAAAAGGATGAGGTGACTATTTTCGCGGTAAACCGCAACACAGAGGAAGATGTGGAACTGGTAGCAGATGTGAGGGGAATGGAAGGCTATCATCTGATAGAGCACATTGTCCTTGAAAGCAGCGATGTGAAACTGTGTAACGGGCCGGGAAGAGAGGTTGTATTTCCGCAGAAAGTGCAGAGATCATCTCTGGATGCCGGGATCATGACCAGCAGGCTGCACAGGGCGTCCTGGAATGTGATAAGGTTGAGAAAATAGGATGAATCCTCTGAACTGAAAAACAGGTATATTATCAGCGTGTGCTATTTCCTGCGTTACGGGAAATGGTGCACGCTTAATTTGAATAAAGGTAAATCGGACGCGTCTAAAAATAGATAAGAATACGTATGATCAAAAAAAGTATGCGGCAATCAAAAGAAAACATACTTAATTCAAAAGAAAACTCACCTGAAGATTTTGACCCTGAGTTGGTCTGGTTTTTAGTGATAAAAATCGAACGTTTGTCAAAAAAAATAATGTATCTAATAATCTGACAATCATGTATAATTTCCAAAAGCATCAGTGAAAAAAAGGTAAGGATATCTAATATTTAGGAAGGAGAAGGAAAAGAATGAGAAAATTAAAAAGGCTGACAAGTTTATTTCTTGCAGTAGGTTTGCTTCTATCTGGTATGAATGTACTTCCGGCTTCAGCTGCTGTAGATGAGACCAATGACGCACAGCTGGAAGGAACCGGAGAGACACTGTATGTACCCAATTTTTCCAGTCTCGATGAATTTGATGTGTTTTCGGGAAATAATCCTGGTACATGGAGTGCCTCTGAGGGAACGATCCGAATCGACGGAGGGACAGGGAATAAAGCTGTTGCAAAAGATCAAGAATTTACAGATTTTGTTTACGAAGTAGATATAACAGTGGAAAAGCAGGCCGATCTGAGCGATACATCCAGCTCTCAGGGAGGCATCATATTCAGAGTGTCTCAGCCGAAGGATGGAGTGTCTGACGGCTACTACGGTTATTATTTTTGCGTGGATGCAAAGAATCAAAAAGCGACACTTGGAAGATCTTCAGGAAATGACTGGTATGAGATTGCTTCTAAGAATATGACAGTTGATTTCGGTGAGACATACCATGTGATGGTGGCAGCTTGCGGCAGTCATATTACGTGCTATGTGGACTATAATGGTGAAAATTATGCCAAGCTGGATGTGACGGACAGTACACATGCGTTAGGAAGTGTTGGAATGAGAAACTGGCTTTCCCATGTTTCTTACGAAAATGCAGTGGTAAAAAAATATACAGAGACAGAACTGTCAGAAGAAGAGTCCTATACAAATCCTCTCCTGAATATGTGTGCGGATCCAGATATTCTCTATCACAATGGTACGTATTATCTGTACTGTACAAATGCCGGGGACGAGAATGACGACGACGGTATAAAAGTATACACTTCTACAGATTTGGTCCATTGGACAGATAAAGGCTGGGCATTTAAAAAGGGAGATGGTTGGGGGACCGGAAACTTCTGGGCGCCCGATACGATTGAGCGTGATGGTATCTTCTATATGTACTATGTGGCGAATGAACAGATTTGTGTTGCTACAAGTGATTCTCCTCTGGGCCCATTCACTCAGGATGTAAGTGAGCCAATGCACAGCGATGTGAAAGAAATCGATGCACATGTGTTTTATGATGAAGCAACCGGAAAATACTATATGTATTTTGTGCGTTTTACTAACGGAAATGTAATTTGGGGCGCTGAGCTGAATGATGATATGAAATCTATCAAGGAGGAAACTCTGACGGAGATTTTACAAGCTGATCAGGGATGGGACCAGGATATGGGAAATATCAATGAAGGCCCGTTTATGCTGGTCAAAGACGGAAAATATTATCTGACCTATTCCGGCTCTCATTTTGAGAGTACACAGTATGGATCCGGGTACGCCGTGGCGGACAGCCCTCTTGGCCCATACACGAAGTACAGCAATAATCCGATTATGCAGTCCAATACATTGGCACACGGAACAGGGCACCATTGTATAACGACTTCTCCGGACGGAACGGAAATGTTTATGGTGTATCACAGCCATCACGACCTGTCAACTACTGAGCCAAGGCAGCTTTGCATTGATAGGATACAGTTTACGACAGATAAAGAGGGTAATACTGTGTTGGAAGTAAAAGGGCCTACAGTAACTCCTCAGGCACTGCCTTCCGGATCATCGGATGTGAACAATTTCATTGAATTTGATAAAGAAGACCTCTCAGATATCACTGTAGAGAATGGAACTCCTGTGGACAAGTGGGGACTTCCGGAACAGGTGGGAATACACACGTCTAAAGGAGACGGGACGACTTCCTATACAGCAGATGTAGAGTGGGACACGTCTTCTTATGACGAAAGCGCCGAGGGAGAGCAGGTACTGAGTGTTAAGGGAACAGCTGTGCTCCCTGAGGGAGTAGAAAATCTGGGAAGTATTCCTCTGGAAGTGACTATTCAGGTCACAGTAGAAAGTGAAGATGCGGTATCACAGATTGTAGCGGCAGCGCTGGAAAAAGTAGAAATTAAAAATCAAAATGATATTCGCGAAAATATTACATTGCCGGAGGAGATTGATGGAGTAGCTCTTACCTGGGAATCTGACAATGAAGACGTGATTTCTACAGAAATAAAAGAAAATGAGGATTACTACGATACGCCGGCAGGAGTGGTGTCGCGTCAGGAAGAAGATACGGATGTAACTCTTACAGTAATCGGAAAGTATGAGGGGGAGACTGCAAGCCGTGAAATAAATGTAACCGTGAAGGCGAAACCGGATCAGGAGGAAGAGTACACGGCATATTTATATGCTCATTTTAAGGAATATGCAGGAGTAAAAGGTGAGCAGGATATATTTTTCGGCATCAGCGAAGACGGTCTTAACTGGACAGCCTTAAATGATAATAATGCTGTTCTCGAATCGACAGTGGGGGATCAGGCGACAAGAGATCCTTATATTATCCGTTCGGCAGAGGGAGATAAATTTTATCTTATTGCTACGGATCAGGATATTTATAAATACGGTGATAATGTACAATGGGATCTTTTGTCTACACAGGGAAGCCGTTCTCTGACAATCTGGGAATCTACAGATTTGGTTAACTGGACAAATGAGCGAAATGTTGCAGTTGCAGATTCCATACAGGCGGGATGTGCATGGGCGCCGGAAGCGATTTATGATGAGACGACAGGTGAATATCTGGTTTACTGGTCCAGCAAGGTGGAGAGTGACGGATATGCAAGACAGTATAACTGGGTGTGTAAAACAAGAGATTTTTATACCTTTACGGAACCGGAGCTGTTTAATGATCTGTCGATCAGCAATATTGACACTTCGCTGTATAAAGAAGGCAACACATACTATAAGCTTCTGAAACTGGAAGATGGAGACAATACCCACGTTATTCTTCAGTCAGCAGAGAATCATCCGCTGGCTTATGGCGATGAGGTTAACCAGGTTAAAATCGGGGATAGAGTATATAACAATGTGGGCGGCATTTATGAACAGATAGATAATTCTGCCGACGGATGCCTGGAGTCCTATACCGGAAGTTATGAAGGTGCCACTATGTTCAAGTTTAACGATCGCGATGAGTGGTGCATCATGGTGGATGAATACGGAGGGCAGACGAGGGGATACATTCCGTTTACCACCACGGATCTGGATCAGGAGAACAGTGTAAAAGCTCTGGCTGACGGAGAATATATCATGCAGGATGGAGGAAAGCATGGAGTTATCATCCCCATTACCCAGAGTGAATATGAAAGGCTGACGGAAGCATATGGAGTGGAAGACGGTAACTTAGCATCAATGGAAGAGCAGGAAGATGCAGCGGTAACTTATGACTTTGAAAACGAGGAAGACCTGGCGCTTCAGCTCTTCGGAAATGCACAGATCCTCTATGATGAAGAAAAGGACAGCAATGTTTTGTACCTGGATGGAACAGAGGGGACTTATGCGGAACTTCCGCAGGGATTGTTTGACGGAGCAGACCAGCTGACGATCAGTATGGATGTCAAACCGGAGACGACGGAGGCCAATCATGTGGACTTTAACATAGGACAGGACGAGAACAGGTACTTGTTCCTCCGGTTCCGTGACAATGAGATTACGGCGGGCATATCAGTCCGGAGCTGGCAGAATGAGACTAATTTTAATGTGGAACAGGATGATGGATGCCTGAATGAATGGGTTAATGTCACGATTGTGATGGATGACCACGATATGTCTTTCTATGTGAACAACAAACTGATTGGCACACAGAAAGTGAGAAATATTACAGAGTTGGGAGAAAATTTGAAATCCTACCTCGGCAAATCTTTTTATGATGATCCGTATTTCCAGGGAAGTTACGACAATATCAGAATATATAACCGGGCGCTAGATGAAGAAGAACTGGGTGCTTACCGCAGTATCAGTGAAAAGATAGAGGCGGAATCTGCACAGTTGTCCGGTTTGGCAAAAGTAGTGGAAAGGGACGACGCATCGGGAGGCGCTAAAGTAGGAACAATCGACAACACCGACGCAGAAGTGACTTTTACACTGAATGCGCCGGAAGATGGGACATACAGGATTGAGATTGCTGCGGACGGAGATGGTGAATATCCGAACCCCGGTCACAGATATTGGGTGAACGGAGATGAGGAGAATGCTCAGATTGTAAGATATGAGGCGAAAGGATGGGATATATGGGGGCTGTATCCTGTGGAAGTAGAATTAAAAGAAGGAGAGAATACATTTACTATTTCCCATTCTGGAGAAGATAATAGCTTTGCTGAACTGGATTATATTATATTCTATACGGCCTATCCGGATTTGAGCGTGGAGATAGGAGGGGAGCTTCTAGAAGAGTTTTCGGAGGAAATTTCAGATTATGATGTGGATGTAGAGGATTTGTCAGATATTCCGGAAGTAGAGGCCTTTGCAGGTGAAGAGAATCAGGATAAGTTCAGCATTGAAATTACCCAGGCTTCAGAGGATCGGCCAGAGGCATATATCCGGGTAACATCCAATCAGGATCCTGATTTTGTGATGGATTATACAATACGCTTTTATGGCGGGGAGACGTTTACTAATCCGCTTGTAAACTTTGGCGCGGACCCGTTTGTAACTTTCCAGGATGGTTATTACTATTATATAAGGGTTAATCAGGACAGGTCCATATGGGTATCCAAGTCGGAAGAGCTGAGCAGAATTGGACAGGTAGAACCGATCCAGGTATATGCGCCGTCAGGAGATGAGCCGAGTGCGGAAATGTGGGCGCCGGAGATGCATTATATTGATGGAAAGTGGTATATTTATTATACGGCAGGAGCGGGAAGCAATCACCGGATGTATGTGCTGGAAAGCGAGACATCAGATGCACAGGGCAGCTATGTATTTAAAGGCAAGATGGCTCCTGAAACAGATAAATGGGCGATAGATCAGACTGTTCTGGAATATGATGGACAGCTTTATGCCATCTGGTCAGGATGGGAAGGTGATGAGAATGTGGATCAGAGGATCTATATTGCCAAAATGGATAACCCGTGGACGATTTCGGGAGAAAGAGTGGAACTGTCAATGCCAGAGTACAGCTGGGAGAAGCAGGGAGGAACACCGACAATTAATGAAGGCCCGCAAATTGCAGTTTCACCGGATGGAACAGTGAACATCGTATATTCTGCAAGCGGAAGCTGGTCAGATTATTACTGTCTGGGATGCCTTACATTAAAGGATGGGGCCGACCCGATGGAAAAGGAGTCTTGGACTAAAGCGGATCAGCCTATTTTTGAAAAGAATAATTCCACAACATATTCCACAGGACATGCCTGCTTCGTGTCATCGCCAGACGGAACGCAGGACTATATGGTATATCATGCCACAAGAAATTCCGGAGAAGGCTGGAATGGAAGAGGAGTGAGGACCCAGAGGATTTACTGGAACGAGGATGGTACTCCGTATATCGGAAACGCGATCGAGTACAATGGAAAGGTCAACTGGCCTTCCGGCACGCCGGTAAATACATACATAAGATATGAGGCGGAAGATGCACAGCTTTCCGGCAGTGTGAGGACAGAAGAAACGTACAACTCATCCGCCGGAGGAAAAGTGACAGGATTTGCCGCGGTAGGCGATCAGGTTACATTCAGTGTTAATGTGGATACGGCAGGGACATATAAACTGTATATTGGTGCGGCGGCAGGGACAGACGGAGCCGGATTGTCCGTGCAGGTCAATGGCGCCGATGCAGTAGATAAGAATGTGGCCAATTTCAATGCAAATGCATCAGGAAGTATTTGCCCCGATAACTGGGCCGGATATGAGATGGAAATCAGCCTGGAGCAAGGAGAAAATACGATTGTGATCGGGAAGAGCGCTTCCCTTGCGGCGGCGGATCTTGACTATATTGAACTCCTTCTTCTCGAGGCGGCGCAGCAACCGGAGATGCCAGACAAATCTGAGCTCCAAGATGCGGTTGACAATGCAGTTCAGCTTGTTCAGGAGGACTACACAGCTGAGTCTTGGGAGAATTTCCAGGAAGCACTTAAAAATGCACAGAGTGTACTCGCCGATGACAGTGCCGATCAAGAAGCGGTTGATGCGGCCCTGGATGCATTGAAACAGGCTGTGAATAACCTGGTTAAAACAGAGACAGATTCTGGTAATGGAGACAGCAATAATGGAAATACGGGGAATGGAGATGCCACAGCTCCGCCAGACACATCCAATTCTAATGGTAATTCCCCGGCGGATAAAGCGGCAAAGACTGGAGATGATGCTTCAGTTCTGCCAGCTACAGCAGCTCTGGTATTATCGCTTACTGTTGTAGGAGTCATTCTGTACAGGAAAAAAAGAAAACAAAGTTAATGGCTGACTGGAAGAGCTTTAACAATATAGACAGGGATTGTCTATGGAGTTAGAGCTCTTCTTTTACAAGGAGCGTTTGAGGAAAATGGAGAGTATTCGTATTGAAAATAAGCGCGGGAAATGATTTAATAAAAACAGTGGAATTGTTTCTTTAATATTTCTTTAAGTAGTGAGGACGATATGATAAAAATATTTCTTGTTGAAGATGAAGTGATTATCCGTGATGGTATCAAGAACAGTATAGACTGGGAACGGGAGGGATATGAGTTTGTGGGAGAAGCCGGGGACGGTGAGCTTGCTTATCCCCTTATCCTCAAAGAGAAACCGGATATCCTGCTGACGGATATTAAGATGCCTTTTATGGACGGCCTGGAGCTCAGCGCTGCGGTGAAGAAGAAACTTCCGGATATCAAGATTATTGTCCTGAGCGGGTACAATGACTTTGAGTTTGCACAGAAAGGGATCGAGATCGGTATCACCAACTATTTACTGAAGCCGATCTCTTCGGGAGAGCTCCTGAAGGCAGTGGGAGAAGTGGCCATAAAGATAGAGAGGGAGAGAGAAGAAAGAGAGCTCCTGAATAAGTTTGAGGAGGATCTCCAGGGAAACATCATATATGAGAAACAAATATTTCTCACGGAAATACTGACGGAGAACATGTCTATGACGGACATCCTGGATGAGGGCAAGCGGCTTGGGATGGACCTAAGCGCCGGTATGTACAATTTTATCCTCTTTAAGCTGACCAATTACGGGGTGCCGGATCTGCAGCAGCAGCTCGTATCCGCCTACATGGAGGCCGGGGCCTGCATGGAAAAGCTGCCCGGCGTGTACTGCTTCCAGCGGGATGTCAAAGGCTGGGCCTTCCTCCTGCTGGCAGAAGATGAGAGGGCGCTGGGAGAACTGATCGAGACGTGCAAGGCAGAATTGAAGAAAACCATGGAAAAATTCCAGGAGGCAGAGTACTTCGGGGGGATCGGCATCGGCGTCTCCAGGCTCAGGGAGCTGCGGGACTCTTTCCGGGAGGCGGACAGGGCTTTTGCGGGAAGATTTGTGGCGGAGACAAACCAGATCCTGACGTGGGAGGAGCTGCACGGAAGAAATAAAGAAGAGCCCGACGTGAAGGGGCTGGGCTCTATGCAGGAGAATAGAAGGCTCATCGGCAAGTTCCTGCGGAACGGGACCGCGGAAGAGACAGAGAGTTTTGTGAAGACTTACTTTGAGGAGATCCTGGGAGAGAATGTCCAGTCCATGATGATGAGGCAGTACGTGATGATGGACCTCTACATCAGCCTTGTCTCTTTTGGAGAAGAGATCGGTGTTTCAGAGGAGGAGATCGAGAAGGAGAGCGGGGATATCAGAAAAGTGGCTGACCATATACACTCTGTAGAGGACATGCTGGCCTATGTCAACAGTCTGATCAGCGGTATCTTAAAGCTCCGGGACGAGACGTCGGGAAACAGATACAAAGATATCATTGAGGCGGCAAAAAATTATATGCAGACCCAGTACATGTCGGATGAGATATCTCTTGGCAGTGTGGCGGCCAGCGTGGGTATGAGCTCCAGCTACTTCAGCTCCATTTTCAGCCAGGAGACAGGGCAGACGTTTGTGGAGTATCTGACAGATATACGGATGGAAAAGGCAAAAGAGATGCTCATGTGCTCCAACAAGAAGACATCGGAGATCGGCTTTGATGTGGGATACAAGGATTCCCATTATTTTAGCTTCATCTTCAAAAAGACCCAGGGATGTTCGCCGAAGGAGTACCGCGCAAGAAGAGGTGATCTGTAGCATGGAAGAGGAAAAGAAAAAGAAGAAAAATGGCCTTTCGCTCCGCTCAAGGATCTTCCTGATCGTGCTGTCCTGCTTTATTCCCCTGACAGCACTCATAGGCTATCTTCTGTACACCCAGTACACTACCGTGCAGGCCTTTGACCGGGTGGCCAACAGTGTGAACTATGCCAGCAAGTACGTGACCGAGTTCAAGGAGCGGATGGACTACAGCATCTACTACGCGATCATCTGGGATAAACCCATCAGCGAGCTGCGGGAGGGCATCTATTCCGTGGGGGGAGTGGAACTTGTCTACCCCTATGATTATATAGAAGAAATGCGGGCAGCATGCGCGGAGATGTCGGATATCGCCACGGTGAACAGCAACCGGTATCTGCCGGAGAGGATAGACAATACGCTGAACTCCCTCGAGAGGATCATAGAGGAGATCGAGGAAAACATGGACGAGGGGGGACACTATGACGAGAATGAGGACCTGCTGGAGGACGTGCGGAGCCTGACAGACCTGGTCCAGGTAAACATCCAGAATTACATCAATGACGAAAATGCAAGTTTTACGGCTATAAAAGAGGAGCTGGTGGAAAATACCAGAAAGACGCTGCAGAGCAGTATCCTGATCGTGTGCGTGGTGGCTGTCCTCACGACCATTATCTCCATTTTTACCCAGAGAAGTGTGGTGCAGCCTGTCAGAAAACTGTGCGAGGCGTCAAAGCTGGTGGCCAAAGGAGATTTTACAGTCAGAAGCGATGTGGAGAGCAAGGATGAGATCGCGGTGCTGGCAGACAACTTTAACGATATGACGGTGGAGATCGGGCGGCTGGTAGAGAGGATCAAGGAGGAGCAGGCAAATATAAGGAACATGGAGTCCAAACTTCTCCAGGCACAGATTAATCCTCATTTTCTGTACAACACGCTTGACACCATTGTCTGGCTGGCAGAGTCCGGCAGGGACGAGGAAGTGGTCAAGATGACCAGCTATCTGTCAGAGTTTTTCCGGACCACACTCAGTAAAGGCAAGGACTATATTACTCTGGAAGAAGAAAAACGCCATGTGGAAAGCTACCTGCAGATCCAGCAGTTCCGGTACCAGGATATCATGGATTACAGGATAGAGATGGACGAGGAAATCATGGACTACACAGTCCCCAAGCTGACGCTGCAGCCGCTGGTAGAGAATGCGCTCTACCATGGCATAAAAAAGAAGAGAGGCGGCGGCACGATCCTGATCGAGGGGAAGCTGGAGGGAAACAAGATCCTTCTGAAAGTGATAGACAATGGAAAGGGGATGACAGAGCAGGAGCTGGCCCGGCTGCGCAGATATATTGCCGGCTGCGAGGACGGCGGAAAGCAGGGGTTCGGCCTTGGCAATGTGAATCAGAGAATTCACAGATATTACGGCGAAGAGTACGGAATTTTCTTTGAGAGCGAGGAAAACAGAGGAACTGAGGCGGTAATTATTATACCGGCAAAAATAATCGAACAAAAATCATAAAAAAACACCCAAATATTCATAAAATGTTTACAATTTCGTAAAAAAAATTACAAAGTAAGGAGGATATTCTGTATCCTTCTTTCTTTTTTCTTGCTATTATATACATACAAATTAAGGGGAGGGATCATCCCCTATAAAGAAAAAGGAGGAACAAAAATATGAAAAAGCGTGTAGTGAGCATGCTTCTGTGCGTTGCTATGACAGCAGCCATGGTTGCAGGATGCGGAAGCAGCAGCAGTGGAGATTCATCTTCAGACAGCGGAGAGGACAGCGGCAGCAGTGATGTGATCACAGTCGGCTTCTCACAGGTTGGTGCTGAGTCTGACTGGCGTACAGCCAACACAGAGTCCATGCAGGAGACATTTACAGAGGAGGACGGATATGAGCTGATCTTTGACGATGCACAGCAGAAACAGGAGAACCAGATCACAGCTATCCGTAACTTCATCCAGCAGGAAGTTGACTACATACTTCTGGCACCTGTTACAGAGTCCGGATGGGACACAGTTCTCCAGGAAGCATATGACGCAGATATCCCGGTTATCATCGTTGACCGTATGGTAGATGTATCAAATGATGATCTGTACACAACATGGATCGGTACAGACTCCCTGCTGGAAGGACGCAAGGCAGCTGAGTGGCTGAACGCTTACGCTACAGCTAAGGGATGGGATGCAAGCGAGCTGAATATCGCTCACATCCAGGGAACAATGGGATCCACAGCTCAGATCGGACGTACACAGGGTCTTGAGGAAGGCGTTGAGAAGTACGGATGGAACCTTGTAGCTCAGCAGTGCGGTGAGTTTACACAGGCTAAAGGACAGGAAGTTATGGAGTCCATGCTGAAACAGTACGACAACATCAACGTAGTATACTGCGAGAATGATAACGAAGCATTCGGCGCAATCGATGCTATCGAGGCAGCTGGAAAGACAGTAGGAACAGATATCGCAAACGGTGAGATCCTTGTTATCTCCTTCGATACAACAAACGCAGGTCTTACTGACACACTGGCAGGAAAGATCGTATGTGACGTAGAGTGTAATCCGCTTCACGGACCTCGTGCAGAGGAGCTCATCAAAGCTCTCGAGGCTGGCGAAGAAGTTGAGAAGCTCAACTACGTAGACGAAGAGATCTTCGCATATGACGACACAGTAGCAAGCGTTACAGCTACAAACAGCCTTGAGGAAGAAGGCGACTATGCAGTTACAGTGATCACACAGGAGATCATCGACGGACGTGCATACTAAAAAAGATATACAGCCGGTATAGCGCTGTGTTCTGAAAAAGAAGGGGCGTAGTGGAATAAACGGGGTACTCCGGGTATGCTGCTACGCTCTCTTTATGAAAAAATGGGAACTGGTTGATCAAGGTAGATAAGAGAAAAGAGAAAGCAGGTGAGAGCCATATGGAAGAAAATGTTGTATTAAGTATGAAGGATATATCCAAGACATTTCCTGGCGTAAAAGCGCTGCAGCATGTTGATTTCACGCTCCGCAAAGGCGAGATCCATGCACTCATGGGAGAGAACGGTGCAGGTAAATCCACACTGATCAAAGTCCTGACAGGAGTGCATGAGTTCCAGACAGGTGAGATCACGATGGACGGGCAGAAGATTGTCAACAAATCTCCCCAGGAAGCGCAGAAAAACGGAATCAGTACGGTGTACCAGGAAGTCAACCTCTGTCCGAACCTGACTGTGGCAGAGAACCTTTTCATCGGCCGTGAACCGAGAAAGGCAGGATTTATCGATTGGAAGATGATGAACAAAAAGTCCACGGAGCTTCTCCAGGATCTGAAGATTGATGCCAATGCTACAGATAAGCTCGAGGATGTATCTCTTGCCAGACAGCAGATGATCGCGATTGCCCGTGCTGTGGATATGCAGTGTAAAGTTCTGATCCTCGATGAGCCCACATCCTCCCTGGACGACGACGAGGTGGCGAAGCTGTTTACACTCATGAATCGACTGAAAGAACAGGGCGTGGGAATTATTTTCGTTACCCACTTCCTGGAGCAGGTATACGAGGTATGTGACCGAATCACCGTACTTCGGAACGGTGAGCTGGTGGGCGAATACAAGGTAAAAGAGCTTCCCAGAGTCCAGCTCGTGGCGAAGATGATGGGTAAAGACTTTGACGATCTTGCGGATATCAAGAGCGCCCACGAAGGCCTCAAGGAGTTTATCCCCGTGGTGGAGGCTGAGGGTCTTGGACATCAGGGAACGATCAAACCTTTCGACTTTACTGTACATAAGGGAGAGGTTGTGGGACTTTCCGGTCTGCTTGGCTCCGGACGTTCCGAGCTGGTGCGCGCGATTTACGGCGCGGACAAAGCAGACAGCGGTACACTGAAAGTAAACGGAAAAGAAGTGAAGATCAAAGCGCCTATCGATGCCATGAAGCTTGGCATGGCCTATCTGCCGGAGGACAGAAAGAAAGACGGTATCATCGCGGATCTGTCTGTGCGTGAGAATATTATCATTGCCCTGCAGGCCAAGAGAGGTATGTTCCGTCCTATGAGCAGAAAAGAGATGGAAGAGGCGGCTGACAAATATATCGATATGCTCCAGATCAAGACGGCAAGCCGTGAGACGCCGATCAAGAGCCTCTCAGGCGGTAACCAGCAGAAGGTGATCATCGGACGCTGGCTTCTCACCAACCCGGACTACCTGATCCTGGATGAGCCTACAAGAGGTATCGATATCGGTACAAAGACAGAGATCCAGAAACTGGTGCTCGACCTGGCGGACAAGGGAATGGCTGTGACATTCATTTCTTCTGAGGTAGAAGAGATGCTCCGTACATGTTCACGTATGGCGATCCTGCGCGATGGGAAAAAGGTCGGTGAACTTTCCGGCGACGAGCTGTCACAGGAAGGAATTATGAAAGCGATTGCAGGAGGTGGAGAAGATGAGTAATCAGAAATCCGGACTCAAAAAAATAACATCCATGCGGCTGTTTATGCCGATTGTTTGTCTGCTGGTTATTATCATCGTAGCAACGATTACCATACCGGGATTTTTGACAATATCGTTCCAGAACGGCGTACCTTACGGGTATCCGGTGGATGTGATCAACAGAGCGTCTGAGCTTGTGATCCTGGCTGTGGGTATGACTCTTGTAACGGCGGCATCAGGCGGACAGGATATCAGCGTGGGAGCCGTTATGGCGGTAGCTGCAGCTGTGTGCTGTCAGATCCTCTCCGGCGGAGAAGTGTCTGTCAATTCCCTTGCAGCTCCCATCATCCTGGCATTCCTCGCCGCGCTGGCAGCATCAGCACTGTGCGGTGCCTTTAACGGCTTCCTCGTGGCGAAGCTGAACATTCAGCCCATGGTCGCCACGCTGATCCTTTATACGGCAGGACGTGGTATTGCGCAACTGATCACAAACGGACAGATCACCTACATCCGTGTGGATTCCTATCAGATATTCGGAAGTTACATCGGGAAATTCCCAATCCCCACACCGGTGATCATAGCAGTGGTCGTGGTCATCATTACCTATCTGATCCTGAAGAAGACAGCCCTCGGGCTTTATATCGAAAGTGTTGGTATCAACGGAACAGCATCAAGACTTGTGGGATTGAATTCTACTATGATCAAGTTCCTCACCTACTTGATCTGCGGTATTCTGGCAGGTATCGCGGGATTTGTGGCTTCCAGCCGTATCTACTCAGCGGACGCCAACAACATCGGACTGAACCTGGAGATGGATGCCATCCTTGCGGTAGCCCTCGGCGGCAACGTGCTTGGCGGTGGTAAATTCAGCCTGATGGGATCTGTGATCGGCGCCTACACGATCCAGGCCCTGACAACCGTGCTCTACGGAATGAACGTGTCTTCCGATCAGCTCCCGGTATACAAGGCCATCGTGGTTGTCATCATCGTTGTTCTGCAGAGCCCGGTATTCCAGAAAGCGCTGGCCAGCAGAAAAGCAAAAAGTCAGGCCGCAAAGCCTGCTGCGGAAGGAGGTAACTAGGAATGGGAAATAAGAATAAGACGGCTATGCCGAAAAAGAAAATCAGTGCAACTGGCTTCCTTCTTATCATCACGATTGCTCTTTTCGTTGTGATGTATGCAGCTGGTATGGTTGTTTTCTCAGACAAGGGATTTGCGAAACCGCAGATGTTCTTTAACCTTTTCGTATCCAATGCAGGGCTTCTGGTCATCGCCCTTGGGCAGACTATCGTCATGATTACCGGTGGGATCGATATCTCTGTTGGTTCCGTGACAGCACTTGTATGTATGGTTTCTGCATTTGAGATGGAGAATATGGGCATGAGCGCTTATGTGGCAGTGGCCTCTGCACTGGCCATCGGTCTTGCATACGGCGTGATACAGGGATTTCTTGTATCCTATCTGGAGATCCAGCCATTCATCGTCACCCTGGCCGGCATGTTCTTTGGCCGCGGTATGACAGCTGTTATCAGTACAGAGATGATCTCCATCAAGAACGAGCTGTTCCTGGCCTGGGCAAACTTTAAGATCAACCTTCCTATTGGTTCCTACAGCAAGAGAGGAAAGTTTATCCCGGCTTACATCTATCCCACGGTCGTGATCGCGATCCTCATACTCATCATCATCATCCTTGTGATGAAGTACTCCAAGTTCGGACGTTCTGTGTACGCTATCGGAGGAAATTCGCAGAGTGCCCTGATGATGGGTCTGAATGTAAAAAAGACAAAATTCAAAGCCTACATCCTGAACGGATTTCTGGCAGGCCTTGGCGGTTTCCTGTTCTGTCTGAACAGCTGTGCCGGATTTGTGGAGCAGGCCAAAGGTCTTGAGATGGATGCTATCTCCTCAGCCGTAATCGGAGGCACGCTGCTCAGCGGCGGCGTGGGCGTTCCTTTCGGAACACTGTTCGGCGTGCTGATCAAAGGTACGATCCAGTCTCTGATCACAACGCAGGGTACGTTGTCCAGCTGGTGGGTGCGCATTGTGCTTTCCGCACTGCTTTGCTTCTTCATCATCCTGCAGGCGATTCTCGGAAATATTAAAAAGAAAAAATAGGCAGGATATTAAAAGAGTTTTGAGATATTGCAGCTATGGGAGATCCTGTAGCTGCAATCTTCTTTTTCAGCGATTTTCCTGGAGTTTTCTGACCTTGGAAAAGAAATGAAAAAACAAGTTGTAAATACAACTAATGTGATATATAGTATAGTTATAAGTACAAATTTGGCAAAAGGAGGGTACATTTTATGGAACAAAAACAATACAAGTTCTGGTTCTGCACAGGATCACAGGATCTGTATGGGGATGAATGCCTGGCTCATGTGGCAGAGCATTCACAGAAGATGGTGGAGGCATTGAACGCGTCGGGAAATCTCCCCTATGAGATCGTGTGGAAGCCAACGCTGATCACAAACGAGCTGATCCGGAAGACATTTAACGAGGCGAACATGGATGACACCTGCGCGGGCGTGATCACATGGATGCACACATTCTCACCTGCGAAATCCTGGATACTGGGACTGCAGGAGTTCAGGAAACCGCTGCTCCACTTCCATACCCAGTTCAACCGGGAGATCCCCTACGACACCATTGACATGGACTTTATGAACGAGAACCAGGCAGCCCACGGAGACCGGGAGTACGGACATATTTTCAGCCGTCTGAAAAAAGTGCGCAAGGTGGTCATGGGATACTGGGAGGACGAGGATGTCCAGAAGCGGATCGGCTCCTGGATGCGCACCGCGGTGGGCGTGCTGGAGAGCAGCCATGTGCGGGTTATGCGGATCGCGGACAACATGCGCAACGTAGCTGTGACAGAGGGCGACAAGGTGGAGGCCCAGATCCGGTTCGGATGGGAAGTGGACGCCTACCCTGTTAATGAGATCGCTGAGGCTGTGGCGGCAGTGTCCCAGGCAGATATTGACACACTGGTGGAAGAGTACTACGATAAATATGAAATCCTGCTGGAAGGAAGAGACGAGAAAGAATTCCGTGAGCACGTGGCTGTGCAGGCAGGCATTGAGATCGGATTTGAGAGATTTCTCAAGGAAAAGAACTATCAGGCTATCGTGACCCACTTCGGAGACCTTGGCTCTCTGAAACAGCTTCCGGGACTTGCCATCCAGAGACTGATGGAAAAAGGATACGGATTCGGCGGAGAGGGCGACTGGAAGACAGCGGCCATGGTGCGCATTATGAAGATTATGACCCAGGGCATGAAGGACGCAAAGGGAACTTCCTTCATGGAGGACTACACCTACAATCTCGTGCCGGGTAAGGAGGGCATCCTGCAGGCCCACATGCTGGAGGTGTGCCCAAGTATCGCGGAGGGCCCCATCGGCATCAAGTGCCAGCCCCTCTCCATGGGTGACAGGGAGGATCCGGCCCGCCTTGTATTTACATCCAAGACAGGCCCGGCTGTAGCCACATCCCTGATCGACCTGGGAGACAGATTCCGCCTGATAATCAACGATGTGAACTGCAAGAAGACGGAGAAACCCATGCCCAAGCTCCCGGTAGCCACCGCTTTCTGGACACCGGAGCCCAACCTGCAGACCGGAGCCGAAGCCTGGATCCTGGCTGGAGGCGCCCACCATACTGCGTTCTCCTACGACCTGACTGCAGAGCAGATGGGCGACTGGGCTGCCTATATGGGAATCGAGGCCGTGTATATCGATAAAGATACGACTATCCGCCAGTTCCAGAACGAGCTGAACTGGAACGAGCTGGTATACAGAAAGTAGATCACAGATCAGTGAGGAGGAAGAGATATGTTAGAGGAACTGAAAAAAGAAGTGTATGAGGCCAATATGCTGCTGCCGAAGTACAACCTTGTGACCTTCACCTGGGGAAATGTCAGCGGCATTGACCGGGAGAAGGGGCTGTTTGTCATCAAGCCCAGCGGCGTGGACTACGACAAGCTGACGCCGGAAGACATGGTTGTGGTGGACCTGGAGGGAAACAAAGTGGAAGGAAAGTACAACCCCTCCTCTGACACAGCCACCCATGTGGTCCTGTACAACCGTTTCAAAGACATCGGCGGGATCGTGCATACCCACTCACCCTGGGCTACAAGCTGGGCGCAGGCGGGAAGGGACATTCCCTGCTATGGCACCACCCATGCGGATTACATCTACGGTGAGGTGCCCTGCGTACGCAACCTGACAAAGGAGGAGATCGAGGAGGCCTACGAGAAGAACACCGGCGTTCTCATTGCGGATGAATTTGAGAAGAGGGGAAAGGATTATATTGCGGTTCCGGCGGTGCTGTGTAAGAACCATGGTCCCTTTACCTGGGGCAAGGACGCCCACGAGGCGGTGCACAACGCGGTGGTACTGGAGGAGGTTGCCAAGATGGCGGCCCGGTGCGAGATGATCAACCCGGAGAACGGGCCGGCTCCCCAGGAGCTGCAGGACAAGCACTACTACCGGAAGCACGGAGCGAACGCCTACTACGGACAGAAGTAGTACTGCTAAAGCAATACTGAGGTCATGATGGCGGTCAATCTGGGGACAAGAGGCATTGCAGATGCCTGCAATCTTCTGGAGTACTGCAACCATCCCGGCGGAACAAAGTACAGCGACATGCGTATCGCTCACGGCGTGAAGGAGCCCCACAACATCAAGGTGTGGTTCCATTCCAAGGCGGAGGAGCTGGACATCACACAGAACAAGCCCTGGCAGGTAGCCCCCTCGCTTCTGGAGGATATCTATACCTTTGAGGATGCGCTTCTGGTAGGCCTGATGCTGATCACCTTCATGAAGCATGCGGACAGAGTGAAGATGGCGTGCCTGGCGCAGCTTGTCAATGTTATCGCTCCTATCATGACAGAGAAGGACGGCGGACCGGCCTGGAAGCAGACGATCTTCTATCCCTTTATGCACGCTTCCAAATACGGCCGCGGCGTTGTGCTTCAGCCTGTCATCAGCACAGGCGTGCACGATACGGCACAGCATGAGAACGTAACGGATGTGGAGAGCATTGCCGTCTACAATGAGGAAAAAGAAGAGTTGACTATTTTTGCAGTTAATCGTAATATTAATGAAGATGTTGAAATGGTTACGGATGTGCGTGGAATGGGAGGTTACAGGCTCCTTGAACACATCGTGCTGGAGAACAGTGACATGAAGCTCGTGAACGCGGCGGGAAAGGAGAATGTATATCCAAAGTCCGTACAGCAGTCAGCTCTGGACGGAGGCATTATGACCAGTACACTGCATAAGGCTTCCTGGAATGTGATCCGTCTGGGAAAATAAGATGAAATGGAAGGTGGACGGGACAGGAGAGTATGGAGCAAAAGCCAAAATATATAGAAATCTGTGACTGGATCAAGCAGCAGATAGACAGGCGGGAGCTGAGTCCCGGAGAGAAGATATATTCTGAAAATGAACTGATGCAGATATTTTCCGTCAGCCGTCAGACGGTAAGGCACGCTATTTCCTGCCTGGAATTTGACCACCTGGTGATCCGGAAGAGGGGGAGCGGAACCTATATCAGCGGACCCAGGAGCTACGGTGACCGGAGTGTCCACAGCAGGCAGATCGCTATCGTGACAACCTATATTGACGAGTATATCTTTCCTAAGATCATCAAGTCCATAGAGAAGGCGGTTTTTGAGGAGGATTATTCCATGCAGGTCGCCTCCACCCACAACTCTGTTGAGATGGAGAGGAAGATCCTCTCCAAGCTGGTGGGGGAGAACATGGTGAGCGGGCTGATCATCGAGCCCACAAGGAGCGCTCTGCCGAACCCCAATATACATTTGTACAGGGATCTGATCAGTCAGGATATACCTATCGTTCTTCTGAACTCCTACTATCCGGATCTGAAGGTGCCACATGTCTCCATGAATGATAAGCAGGCCGGCAGGCAGGCGACAAAATTCCTGATCGAAAAGGGGCACAGAAGGATCGGAGCTATTTTTAAGGCGGACGATGGGCAGGGACATCGCAGATACCTGGGATATATCGAAGCCCTGATGGAAGCCGGGATCGAAATTGAGGAAGAAAATGTACTCTGGATCACTACTGGCGATGTGGAGCAGATGAAGGACGAAAGAAACCGGTATCTCAGGCGTATGAGAGAGGTGACTGCCTGTCTGTGCTACAACGATACAGTGGCCGGAGAGCTGATGAGCATATGTCTGGAAAGCGGCATCCGTGTCCCGGAGGAGCTGTCCATTATGGGGATCGACGATGCGGACATGTCAAAGGATCTTCCTGTTCCTCTCACCACTGTGCACAATCCTCTTCAGAGGCTGGGGAAGCTCAGCGCCGAGGTTGTGATGAAGATGATCGCGCAGGGGGATGTGGAGGAGGCCTATGAGCTGAAGGTGTCCGTGGTGGAGCGCAGCTCTGTGAGAGCGTATATGGAGTGACAGATCGAGCTGATACATCTCCGGGATGGCCACATTCCGGAGATTTCTGTTTTTTGGTCCTATGAGAGAAAACAGAGGACAGGCAGTGTTGACAGAAAAGTGAGCCTGTCCATATAATGATTGTAATGAGAGAAATACAATAAAAGGAGGATAACAAAATGAGTGCGGATGCTGTAAAGCAGACAATTGAAGCTGGAAAAGCGATTGCGGGGATTGAACTGGGCTCGACCAGGATCAAGACCGTGCTGATCGATGAAGATCATGTGCCGATAGCGTCAGGAAGCTATGACTGGGAAAATAAGCTGGACGGCCATATATGGACCTACTCCCTGGAGGATATCTGGAAGGGACTTCAGGGCAGCTACCAGGATATGGTCCGCGATGTAAAGGAAAAGTATGGCGCGGAGGTGAAAAAGCTGGCTGCCATCGGTTTCAGCGCCATGATGCACGGATATATGGCCTTTGACAGCCAGGACCAGCTTCTGGTGCCCTTCCGGACCTGGAGAAATACCATCACCGGACAGGCGGCAGACGAGCTGACAAAGCTGTTTCAGTACAATATTCCCCAGCGCTGGAGCATTGCTCATCTGTACCAGGCTATTCTGAACGGAGAGGAGGATGTAAAGGATGTGGCTTACTTTACGACGCTGTCGGGCTACATCCACTGGCAGCTTACCGGACAGAGGGTACTGGGTATCGGAGATGCTTCAGGCATGTTTCCCATCAATATCCAGGATAAGGATTTTGACAGCGGAATGATCGAAAAGTTCGATGAGCTTGTAAAGGATAAGGGCTATCCCTGGAAGCTGCGCCAGATCATGCCCCAGGTGCTGACAGCGGGAGAGGACGCCGGCACACTGACAGAGGAGGGGGCTAAGCGGCTGGATCCTTCAGGAGCGCTGGAGGCCGGCATTCCTGTGTGCCCGCCTGAAGGAGACGCGGGAACAGGTATGGCAGCTACCAACAGTGTGGCTGTGCGGACAGGAAATGTTTCTGCGGGAACCTCCGTGTTTGCCATGATCGTGCTGGAGAAGGAGCTCTCAAAGGTACACACGGAGATTGATATGGTCACCACCCCCAGCGGCAGCCTTGTGGCCATGGCGCATGCCAACAACTGTACGTCCGATCTGAACGCCTGGGTATCGATCTTCCGGGAGTTCTCGGAGGCCATGGGCATGAAGGTGGATATGAACCAGCTCTTCGGCACGCTGTACAACAAGGCCCTGGAGGGAGATCCGGACTGCGGCGGCCTTCTCTCCTACGGCTACTACTCCGGCGAGAACATCATCCCTGTGGACGAGGGACGTCCTGTCTTTGTCCGCACGCCGGAGAGCAGATTCAACCTGGCCAACTTCATGCGCGCGCATCTCTATGCTGCGCTGGGAGCTCTGAAAATTGGCATGGATATCCTTGTGAAGGAGGAGAAGATCCAGATTGACAAGATCCTGGGACATGGCGGCCTTTTCAAGACGCCGGGTGTGGGTCAGAGGATCATGGCAGCAGCCATGCAGGCGCCTGTGTCTGTCATGGAGACGGCAGGAGAGGGAGGCGCCTGGGGCATTGCCCTGCTGGCTGCCTACGAGGTGCTTCGGGAAGAGGATGAAACCCTGGAGTCCTATCTGGCTGACAAGGTATTTGCAGGCAACGAGGGTGTGAGGATGGAGCCGGACGCTGGCGATGTGGCGGGCTTTGAAACATTTATCGAGAGATTTAAGAACGGACTTTCCATTGAGCAGGAGGCCATCAGGAAGATGAGGTAAACTGCAGGGAAGAGGACCTGGAGAGAATTTTCCCCCGGCAGAACGGAAGGGTCTGCCGGGGGAAATTATTGTCTGTGGACATCAGATCCCCACGGAGGAGATGATGTCATCCAGCACCTCGGGCACGGAGTCTGTCACATAGGTGGAGTAGAAGGAGATGCCCGGCGCCGCGTTTGACATGGCGTAGCTTGTCCCGGCAAGCTGCAGCATCTCAACGTCGTTGTACTGGTCTCCGAAGGCCACGCAGTCCTCCGGGGCGATGTGGAGGTGGTCCAGGAGCGTCTGGAGAGCATTTCCCTTGCTGGAGCCCGGGGCAATGAAATCCACCCAGATATTTCCCGAGGTCACCACCTTGATCTCGTGTGAAAAAAGCTCCTGAAAATAGGCGAGACAGTCCTTTGTCCCGTCAAAGTTGCAGACAGCGATCTTGAGGAAGGGTTCCTGGATCTCACTTATGCTGTCGACAAATCTCATGTCGTTTTTTACTACATGCACCATATGATCCCGGAAGGCTTCATTCCGGGAATCGCTGTAGCACACCTCCTCGCCTGAGATGATGCACTCGCATCCGCTGCAGCGGTGAATGGCGTTTACAATGCGGTTTCCCAGCTCCCTGGGGATCAGTCCTCTTGAGAGGGTTTTTCCTTCATGGATACACAGAGAACCGTTCTCGGCTATATAGGAAATGTCATCCTGGACAGGGGCGAAGAGACGCCGCAGATTCGGGTACTGACGCCCGCTGGCAGCCACAAAGCGGATGCCGTTCTCTGCGAGCGCGCGGATCTGGTCAAAGATTACAGGGTCCAGTTCCTGGGCCCCGTTCTGCAGCAGCGTGCCGTCCAGGTCACTGGCGATCAATTTGATCATAGGTTATGCTCCTTTGCTTTTGTGTCGGATTATATTGACTGGTACCTGATAAGATCAGTGTGGAACAGCTGTGAGACCGCTCCGCAGGTTATTATAGTATAATCCCGGAAAATAGGAAAGAGAAAATATTTGCCGGCTGTGTGGGGGATATTACAGGAAACGAAGGGGCGGGGGTGCATTTTTCAGAAAAAAGAGGTATAATAGGCGTATATTTGAGAAAAGAGACCGGCCGGTGCCGGTCGGAAACGGAGTGCGGAAGGTATGAAGAGAAAGTATGCTATGGCGGCGCTGCTTCTGGCTGCCGCGACAGGGCTTACGTCCTGCTCGGGGGGAAGCGCGTCCAATGATTACATCAAAATTTCAAAATATAAGGGAGTCGAGGTTCCGGCGGTGGAGGGCCTGCCGGATATTACGGATGAGTCTGTGGAGAACAATATCCAGACCGTGCTGGAAGGCTTTGCCGAGATCACAGAGGTGACAGACCGCCCGGCCCAGGAGGGTGATATCGCCGTCCTGGACTACACGGCCTCGGCAGATGGTCAGGAGATTGAAAACGGAGGAAACAGCGAGTATGAGCTGGAGCTGGGATCCAATACTTTCTTTGCGGAATTTGAGGAGGCTGTTGTTGGCCACAGTATCGGCGACACCTTTGAACTCCAGCATTCATTTGATGCCAGCTATACTAATCAGAATTATGCGGGAAGGGATGTGACCTTTCGCATTACTCTCACGGGGATCAAGGAGAAGGAGCTGCCTGATCTGACGGATGAATTTGTGCAGACCATCTCCCAGGAGTCTGAGACAGTGGACGAGTACAGGGAGGAAATCCGAAGGCTTCTGGAAAAAAATAATGAGGAGTATATCCAGTCTGAGCTCCAGGACACGGTGTGGCAGGAGGTCCTTGACAACACCGAGGTGATTGAGTACCCAAAGGACAGACTGGAGGAAGAAAAGCAGCATTTTTACGATTACTATCAGGCGGGGGCGGACTACTATGACATGGAGTTCGCAGATTTTCTCGAAGGCATGGAGGTGACCGAGGAGGAGTTCGAGGAACAGGTCACCGAGGCAGCCAGGTCCAATCTGAAAGAAGACCTGACGGCAGAGCTCATTGCGGAGAAAGAGAATATCAGCATGACAGATGAGGAGTACGAGAAAGCCAAGGAAGACCTGGCGGAGGAGATGTCCTATACTGATGTGGAGCAGATGGAGGAGGAAGTGGATGAGAAAAACATCAAAAGCTATATCCTCAGAGATCAGGTGAAGGCATGGACCGCTGAAAATTGCATTCAGGTGAAGGAATAGAAGGTCATTTTTTGGTGAAAACCACGAGATTGATAAAAAAGTAACAATAAAATCCCCTGTTTTTGCGGAAAAATTGGCGCTTTTCATTATTTACCTTTGTGAGTCAAGGTGTTATCATACTATCAGAAACAAGATAAACAAAAAATTAACAATCTATGAGGTGGTAAGTATGATGACAATATTAGCAACAATTGCGGCGCTCGCTTTCGTGGCAGCAGGATGCTTTATTATTTTAAGAGACTTATACAATATTGTTGAGGCGCTGGCATCTGGAATCCAGAGAAGCTACAGGGCAGAGACAGGTAAGCAGGGCAGCGTGCAGCTGAAGAACGCATATGCGGCAAGATAAATAAGCGGTCTGGATGTAACGGCGGACAGAAGCCTTTAAAGCCTTCGGAAGAGACAAATTTTCCGAAGGCTTTTTTGTATTTTCCGGAAAAAATTCCCGGCAAAAAAGCAGCTACAAAAGTCAGGAAAGAAGAAAAATGTCATTGCCTTATCTGACTGAAAATTATATAATAAGACCTAGAACGGAGTAATTGAATATACAATTTAATGAGGAGGTGTTTCCGCATGGGACAATATGTAATGGGGCTGGATAACGGTGGGACTTCCACAAAGGCCGCTATCTTTGACCTGCAGGGGAGGGAGATCGCGACAGCGGGGAAGCAGACCAGCATGATCACTCCGAAATCCGGGTACACAGAGAGAGATATGGAAGAGCTCTGGCTGGCCAACTGCGACTGCATTAAAAGAGCCCTGGAAAAAGCAGGGATAGACGGGAAGGATGTCCTGGGTATCGCTGTGTGCGGACACGGCAAGGGGCTGTATCCCTGGGGAAAGGACGGGAAGCCGGCCTATAACGGCATTATTTCCACAGACAGCCGGGCCTGGAAATATCCGGAGAAGTGGCACGAGAGCGGTGTGTACGACGAGGTCCACGACCGGCTGTGCCAGGAATTCATGGCCTGTCAGCAGGTTTCCCTTCTGGCATGGCTCAAGGATCATGAGAGGGCGGTGTACGACAATATCCGGTACGCCTTTTCCGTGAAGGACTATGTACGCTTCCGGCTGACAGGAGAGGCGTACAGTGAGGCGACCGATATTTCCGGCTCGGGCCTTATGAATGTAAGAGACGCGAGCTTTGACAGGGATATCCTGGAGAAGCTGGGGATAGGAGAGGCATATGACATGCTGCCTCCGCTGCGCTACTCCTATGATCTGTGCGGTACTATCTCGGAGGAGGCGGCGAAGCTGACAGGACTTCCGGCCGGTACCCCGGTGGCGGGCGGGATGTTCGACATTGACGCCTGTGCCGTGGCGGTGGACATCACTTCTCCCGAGAAAATGTGTACCATTGCAGGTACATGGAGCATCAACGAATACATAGCAGAGAAGCCGGTTATGGACGGGAGCATTGCCATGAACTCGCTGTTCGCCATGCCGGGCTATTACCTGGTGGAGGAGTGCAGCGCCACTTCCTCGGGAAATCTGGAGTGGTTCCTTGAGAACTGCATGGACCATGAGCCCATACCGGAGGGGGAAAATATCTACAGCGTTGTAAATGAAAAGGTAGCCTCTGTGAAGCCGGAGGAGTGCGACGTGTATTTCCTTCCCTTCCTCTACGGATCCAACGCCCATCCCCTTGGGAAGGGAGCCTTTGTGGGGCTGACGACCTACCACAATAAGGCGCACATGCTGCGGGCTGTCTACGAGGGAGTGGTATTTTCCCACAAGACCCACATAGAGAGGCTTCTGTCCTCCAGAAAGTCCCCCGAGGCGATCCGGATGGCAGGAGGCGCCTGCAATTCAGAGGTGTGGGTGCAGATGTTTGCGGACGTCCTCGGATTTCCGATAGAGACTGTGGACGCAAAGGAGCTGGGAGCTCTCGGGTGCGGCATGGCGGCGGCCATCGCAGCCGGCGTGTACAGGGATTACAGGGATGCGGCGGAGCATATGGTGCACGTGTCCGGAAGAGTGGAGCCAAATCCGGAAATGCGTGAGATCTATGAGAAAAAGTATCAGAAATACAGAGCTGTCAGCAGAGCGCTTGATACTGTCTGGGGACAGTTCGAGGTATAAAGAAATATAAAAAGTAAAAGAGAAAGGTGGAAAGAATTATGGCACACAGAGGAAGTACTCCGAAAACAATGAAGGCACTGGTAGCGTACGCGAAGGATGATTACCGCTTTGAACCGGAATATCCCGCTCCGGTGTGCGGCCCGGACGATATCATCATCAAGACCGAGGCCTGCGGCATCTGTGCCGGCGATCTGAAGTGCAATCACGGCGCGGCCATGTTCTGGGGAGACGACGTGCAGCCAGCATGGGTAAAGCCGCCCTTTATCCCGGGCCACGAGTTTTTCGGGAGAGTTGTGGAGATCGGAGAGAATGTAGAAGGCTATGAGCTGGGGGACCGCATTATTGCAGACCAGATCGTTCCCTGTGGAAAATGCCGTTTCTGCAAGGATGGGCACTACTGGATGTGCCAGCCCCACGACATGCTGGGCTTCCAGTCTTACAACAACGGCGGAATGGCCGAGTATGTGAGATACCCCAAAAACTGCGTGATCAGCCGCGTGCCCGAGGACATGACCATCGAACAGGCCCTCCTCGTTGAGCCCTACGGCTGCTCCAAACATGCCGTGGACCGCGGAAGCATCACGAACGAAGACGTGGTTGTCATCTCCGGAGCTGGAACACTGGGACTTGGGATGATCACCTACGCCAGAATGAAAAATCCGAAGCTCCTGATCGTGCTGGATATGAAGGACGAGCGTCTGGCAAAGGCGAAGGAGTTCGGGGCTGACCTGGTATTCAATCCGGGCAAATGCGACGTGGACAAGGAGATCAAGGCGCTGACAGAAGACTATGGCTGCGACGTCTATATTGAGGCTACGGGCCATCCATCCAGCGTGATCCAGGGACTGACCATCACCCGGAAGCTGGGCCGGTTTGTGGAGTTCAGCGTGTTCGGATCAGAGACGAGCGTTGACTGGTCCATCATCGGCGACCGGAAGGAGCTGGATATCCTGGGCTCCCACCTGAGCCCCTACGCATATCCCTTTGTGATCGAGAACATGATGAAGGGCAACCTGAAGACGGACGGAGTTGTGTCCAGCATGTTTAAGATCGAGGAGTGGGAGAAGGCGTTTGACTACGCTTCCGGAAAATACGGAGATTTCAAAGTGGCGTTTAAGTTTGACTAACAGAGAGTGTTATGGAGAATATGAAAGGGCTGCGCATTTTGTGCGCGGCCCTTTTTGTCGTACGGAAAATTCTGCTGTAATCCTGTTCTGGAAATATTTACCAGACTCAGGGGAAAAAGCCCATAGTATACTTATTACATGGCTAATTTGAATGAAAGTAGATAGAACTGCGGCAAAATTCTATGAATTCCTGCATCAGCGGGGTTAAAATCTTATCCTTATGGTAAAGGAGATTGACAAACCTGTTGACCTGAAAGCCCTGAACTTTGAGGACAACAATTTTTTTTGTGTCGAATGAAATCAGATGATTGGAGGGAATAAATGCGATTCCCAGATTTTGATTTACAGCGTTGATGAGTGCGGCAGCGTCCATGCTTTCCCAGAAAGGAGTGATGGTCATGTTATTGTTATAGAAAAATGAGTCTACAGCCTGGCGGGTGGGACTGTTTTTTTCCCGGAGGAGAAGATGTTCACCTGCAAGATCGGAGGCAGTCACCAATGGTCTGGAAGACAGAGGATGACTTTTATTGCAGATGGCGATGATCCTGTTGTACTGTAAGAGACTCTGTGTGAGGTTATGTGGGTGAGTGGTCCCTTCCATCATGGCAAAATCCAGTGAATTCTCCGTTACCATGGATTCAATGACAGAGGCATTGTTGACGGTAACATATATTTGAGAGTCTGGGTGGGTGGTGCAGAATTCACTGACCAATTGCGGCATATAAAAGCTTCCGATAGCTGTTCCGCATCCGACACGTATCGTTTTCTGGGTCTGGAATGTATTGAAATTTTTATCCATTTCATCATACAGATTTAAAATTCGGAGGGCATAGTCATAAACTGTCTTGCCGAACGGGGTTATGTAAAGTTTGCGTGACAATCTTTCAAATAGAGGAGCATCGTAATGCTGTTCCAGTTCTTTAATGGCAAGACTGATAGAAGGCTGGGCAATATACATTTTTTCGGCTGCCTTTGTAATAGAACCCTCCTGACATACTGTGACAAAGATTTTTAAATGTCGTAAAGTCATTTCCTCCTCCTTGAATATAATAAAAAAATTATGAACTTCATATTATTATACTATTTTACATTTATATAGGCAATTGATATAATCAAAATAAATAAAAAAAAGAAAACGCAATCGGAAAAACTGGTAAAAACGACCAAAAACAATGGGGGTGAATAAGATACGGTCGAAGTAATGTGTCACTGATGTTTGAAAAGATAGGAGGTTTTTATGAAAAAAGCGTTGTCGGTAATCTTGATTTTAGCAATGTGTGTGGCGCTTGTCGCAGGCTGTTCCGGTGGAAGTGAAGGAACATCAGGAGAAGGTGGGGAAAACGATCCTCTTGTAGTAGCGGTGCAGTCCTATTACTGCAGCTTTCCGGTGGGGCTCATGCTTGAAGAAAAGATGGCGGACGAATTCGACTGCCCGTTTGAAATTGAAGTGTTCAGCAGTGGTGCTACGATTAACGAGGCTATGGGTGAGTGGGATGTGGCAGTTACAGGAGGTGCCTTTGTCTACGCACTTGCTAATTACGACTGCAAGCTGATCGCTCATCAGTTGGATGGAACGGGAAATAACGATATCATGGCGAGAAAAGATAATCCCATACTGGATGTGCTGGACGATAAAGAAGCTATGGCGGAGATCGTAAAAGGATCAACAATTTTGACTAATATAGGCACTACCGGACATTATGCTCTGACGCTGTGGCTGAAGAATATGGGACTGGAAAGCTCTGACGTTAATCTGGTGAGCCAGGAGTTTGCCAATGTATACGCAAGCTGGATGGCGGGCGAAGGGGATTTTGCTGTCCTCTGTGCGCCATACTGTAACTATGATTGGGACGAACTGGGATCAGAGAAGATAGCCACATTAGAGTCGGAAGGCGGACATCTGTATGAGGCGACGGTCTGTACAGCAGATGCTTATGAAAATAGATATGATGACGTGGTGAAATTTGTGCAGATGCTATATACGGCCTGTGATGAACTGGCAGCCGATCCGCAGTTGACATTTGATACTGCGAAGCAGTGGTATACCGATTGGGGCAGAGAGATTTCTGACGAAGAGCTCCAGGCAGAGGTGGATGCCAAACCGGTATTTACATCTGACTATGCAAAACAGATTGACCTGACGGAATTTGCTGTGTCATATGCGGAATATTTTGCTGACCAGGGTCTTATTGAAAAGGACAGAGTTGAGACAGTGAAAGAGAACTGTGCAAACGATCTTCTGGAAGATGCACTCGCCTCCTTTAACTGATCAAAGCTGAATGGTGTAAAGGGGGTCCGCAGACGGCCGGACGCCCTTTGCTGTTTAAAGAGGAGGGAAAAATGTGAATACTTTCAAGAAAAACAGAATTAAGATGACTATTATATCCGTGATTTCGGTGTTTGCCTTCCTGGGAGTTTGGTATCTGGCTACTGCTGTATTGGAACTGGTCCCCGCACATTCGCTACCGGATCCTGTTACTGTATTTAGGACATTTATCACAAAGATGACGTCTACTGTTCCTGAAGGAGCTACCCTTCCGCAGCATGTGTGGGAGAGCTTTAAAATAGCTATGATGGGATATTTTCTCGGTGTTATCATAGGGGTGCCGCTTGGAATAGCTATGGGATGGTTCAAGTGGGTTGATAAGCTCGTGAGGCCAATTTTTGATTTTTTAAAGCCGATACCTCCAATTGCTCTTATCCCGGTCATGATCGTTATTTTCGGGATAGGACTAAAGTCAAAAGCCTGTATTATTTTCTTTTCAACAGTTATTCCTTGTGTAGTTAATTCTTATTCGGGGATCAAGCAGACAAACCAGATCCATTTATGGGTATCGCAGACATTCGGAGCAACCCGGTCTCAGCAGCTTTTCACTGTGGCGCTTCCCTCTGCCCTTCCAATGATCTTTGCCGGGCTGAGAGTGGCTATGGGGGTATCGTGGATGGCGCTTGTCGCAGCGGAGCTGATGGGTGCTACCAGAGGCGTAGGCTATATGATCGCAACAGCGAGAAATCTGCTCCGATCGGATATCATTATCGTGGGTCTGGTGACACTGGGAATTATAGGAATATGTATTTCTCTGATCTTTGACTTCCTGGAGAAAAAATTTGTGCGGGGAGGAATGTGATATGGCCAAGAAAGGAAAAGGGAAGCTTCTGGAAAAAGGTCAGAATATCCTGCTGTCAGTTGCGGGCTTCCTTATCATCATACTTCTGTGGTATGCAGCTGTTTTGTGGACAGAGGTCGGTAAACTGATCCCCACGCCTCTGGAGGTGCTGCAAAGGTTTTTCTATACCTGCTCACATACAATTGGCCGGGAATATACATTGCTGATGCACCTTTTGGTGAGTCTGCAGAGAGTCATGATAGGCTTTGGACTTTCCATCGTGGCGGGAATCCTGATCGGAATAGGAATGGGAAGATTTAAATATGCGGAGGCTGTCATCCGTCCCCTGTTTGAATTGATCCGCCCGATTCCTGGCGTGGCCTGGATCCCGCTGTCTATTGTCTGGTTTGGTGTGGGAGAGACGGCTAAGATCTTTATCATTTTTATGGGCGGATTTGTTAATATCGTGGTGAATACATACGCAGGCGCTAAGCGGGTGGATGAAAACATATTAAATGTAGCATATATGCTGGGGGCTAACAGTATACAGGCGTTCTTCAAGGTTGTTATTCCCTCCTGCGTGCCTTATATCTTTTCAGGACTGCAGGTAGGATTGTCTACCTGCTGGATGGCTGTTCTGGCGGCAGAGATGGTGGCGGCTACAGAAGGTGTGGGCTGGATTATTACAGCCGGACAGGAGGCAGGAGATATGACGCAGATATTTGTGGGGATCATAGCGATCGCCCTGACAGGTCTGATACTTGCGGTGATCATGCGTGTTATGGAACGTGTTTTATGCAGATGGAGGGTGAGAGGATCATGATGGAAGAAAAAAGGACTCCCATAATCGAATGCAGGCATGTTACAAAAGTTTTCTATAACCAGGAGGGAGATCACCTTGTGGTGGATGATCTGAACTTTGAAGTTTACGAGAATGAGTTTGTCGTCCTCTTTGGGCCGGGGCAGTGTGGAAAGACAACCGTTTTAAATCTGATAACAGGTCTGGAAAAAGCTACTGAGGGGGAAATTATCGTCAATGGGGAAAAAGTGGACGGGCCGTCTCCGAAGCGAGGAATGGTATACCAGACAACGAATCTGTTTATGTGGTATAACGTAATGAAAAACGTGGAGTTTGGACCGAAGGTAAGAGGAGTGCCTAAGGAGGAGAGGAGAAAGAAAGCGCAGTACTATATTGATCTGGTGGGCCTGAATGGGTTTGAAAACCATTTTCCTATTAAATTATCAGGCGGTATGCAGCAGAGAGTGGGAATTGCGCGGGCTTACTGTAATGAGCCGGAGATCATTTGCATGGATGAGCCATTTGGGCATCTGGACGCACAGACCAGATACCTTATGGAGGAAGAGGTTGAGAGGATCAGCAGCAAGGAAAAAAGGACAGTAGTCTTTGTGACAAACAATGCAGAAGAGGCAATCTATCTTGCGGACAGGATCATACTGCTGCACAACTGTCCCACATCAGTGCACAAGGAATATATCGTGGACTTTCCACGGCCAAGAGACTATGTGGCGCCAGAATTTCTTGCCCTTCGTGAACAGATAACAAAAGATATGGACCGAACACTGTAAAGGGGGAGAGGGCGATGAGTGAAGACATTAAAGTAAGTGTGAAAAATCTTACAAAAAGTTTTGGTGACCTTCTCGTGCTGAACAATATTTCTTTTGATGTGAAGAAGGGAGAGTTCCTGTGCATTGTGGGACCTACCGGCTGCGGCAAGACGACATTTCTTAACAGTCTTACGAAACTGTACGACATAGACAGCGGCAGCATCACCATCAACGGGGAACCCATTGATCTGAAGAAACACGATATTGCCTATATTTTCCAGGAGTATTCTACAATGAGCTGGCTTACTGTGGAGGAAAATATACAGTATGGACTGAAAATCAAAAAGTACAGCAAAGAGGAAATGAAAAAGCGCGTGGATAATGTGATGGAGATCGTGGGACTGACAAAGTACAGGAATTTTTATCCCCGGCAGCTGTCGGCGAGTATGCTCCAGAGGGTGGTGATCGCAAGAGCTTTTGCGGTTGAACCTGAATTGTTGCTTATGGATGAACCTTATGGACAGCTGGATCTGCAGCTAAAGTATCATCTGGAGGATGAACTTATCAATTTGTGGAAAAAGACAAATACGACTGTTATTTTTATTACGCACAATATTGAGGAGGCCGTATATCTGAGTAATCGGATCCTGGTGTTGACAAATAAGCCGACAAAAATAAAGGAGTCTATTGACAATGATCTGCCGCGCCCGCGGAATATTGCTGACCCGGAATTTATTAAGATCAGAAACAGGGTAACGGATCTGATCAAGTGGTGGTAAGGGAAGGGAGGAATCGTTATGGCAAAAAGGAAAAATATACTGTTTTTATTTGCAGACGATATGAAATACAGCACTGTCAGTGCACTGGGGAATCCGGAAATCAAGACGCCGAATCTGGATGAACTGGCAAGAAACGGGACAAGCTTTGTGAATGCGCACATTCCGGGAGGAACTTTTGCGGCGGTCTGTATGCCAAGCAGAGCTATGCTGAATACCGGTAGAAGTCTGTTCCACCTAAACCATTTTGGGGAGAGTATCCCGGAAGAACATGCTCTGCTGGGCGAGACATTCCTTCGGGGGGGCTACAACTGCTTTGGGACTGGAAAATGGCATAACTGTACGCGCTCCTATGCTCGCAGCTTCAACAGCGGTGCGGAAATATTTTTTGGAGGTATGTATGACCATTGGAAGGTGCCTGTCTATTCTTTCGATGAGTCAAAGGAGTATCCGAACCGTTTCCCTGATGTGATGAACCCTGCCTACGATAATTTTGTAGTGCCAAGGACATATGACCATATAAATGGCGGTACTCATTCCACAGATCTGTTTGCGGGAGCGGCCTGTGACTACCTCAGAAATTATGACAGCGACAAACCATTTTATATGTATGTGGCATATATGGCACCCCATGATCCCAGGTCAATGCCGCAGAAGTTTATTGATATGTATGATCTGAACGATATCAGTCTCCCACCTAATTTCTATGAAGAGCATCCTTTTGATTTCGGCATCAGCGATGTGCGGGATGAAAGACTTCTGCCTGTTCCAAGAGACAGAGAGGCCGTAAAGCGGGAAATCCGGGATTACTACGCTATGATCAGTCATCTGGACAGTACAGTGGGAGATATAATTGAGACGCTGAAGGAAACGGGAATGTATGATGATACTATCATCCTGTTCTCGGCAGACAATGGACTTGCAGTAGGAGAACATGGGCTGCTGGGGAAACAGAATACCTATGAGCACAGCATTAAGGTGCCGTTTATCATAAGCGGTCCTGGGATACCGAAGAATGAGACAAGAGACAATTATATCTACCTGTTCGATATCTTTCCGACTCTCTGCGACTATGCGGGGCTTCCGGTTCCGGAGTCCGTGGAGGGGATCAGTTTTAAGGCGGCGATTGAGGATAAAGAAGCCAGAACAAGGGAATGTATTTATGCTGTTTTTGCGGATAAAGTGAGAAGCGTCAAGGATTACGAATATAAACTGATCGAATACAAGTGCGGAGATATGAGGCGCACGCAGCTGTTCTGTATTAAGGAGGATCCATATGAACAGTGTGATCTGTTTTGGAATGAGGAGTATCAGCCTATAGTGGCCAGACTGAGAAAGAGGCTGCGTGAGGAGGCGGACAAGTGGGATGATCTTTCCAGTGAGGAGGGACAGAATTTCTGGTTGGAATACAAGCGTGTAAAAGAGGAAGTGTGGTGTTATTGATATGAGAAGTGTATTGTTTTTGTCGGACACAGTCAATCGAAGATTTCTGCAGATTTACAATGAGAGCGGCATGTTTCTGCCGAATTTGGACAGGCTGGTGCGAAGATCTGTTACGTTCTGCAACCACTTTACCGGATCGGCCCCCTGTATGCCCGCCCGGCGGGATATAATGACAGGGAGATTAAATTTTCTGGAGAGAAACTGGGGGCCTATAGAGGCGTTTGACCAGACCCTTCCGCAGATCCTCCGCGATAACGGCGTTTGCTCCCATATGGTGACAGATCATTATCATTATTTGGAAATAGGGGGAGAAAATTATTGCCAGATGTTTGATAGCTGGGAAATGGTACGGGGGCAGGAGTGGGATCCTGTTGTCTCAAGAATACAGAATAAAGAAATTCCGTGTCATTATGGGAAGATTGTTCCACAGTACTGGTATAACAGAGATCTGTTTAAGGACGATGAGAAAAAGTTCCCTAGTCCGACAACCATAGAGAAGGCGGCTTGTTGGCTGGAAGAAAATCACGATCAGGACGACTTCCTGTTATGGGTGGAGCCGTTTGATCCACACGAACCCTTTGAAGTACCAGAAGAGTACCTGAAAAAAGTGGGAGATACCTATGAGGGGAAACTGTATCTGTGGCCGGAATATAAAAAGGTGGAGGATGCGGAGCTAACGGAAGAGGCACTTCAGCATATCAGAAGGAGATATCTTGCCCTGCTCCTGATGACAGACGAGTGGCTTGGACACATCTTTGATGTAATGGATGCCCATGATATGTGGAAAGATACTCTGTTTATTTTTACTACAGATCATGGGTACATGCTGGGCGAACACGGATATATGGCGAAAAATTATATGCCTGCCTACAATGAAGTTTTTCACATCCCGCTTATTGTTCACCTTCCGGGAGATGAGGGGGCGGGAAAAAGGATAGATGCTATAACGCAGAATATAGATATACTTCCGACATTAATGGAATTTTATCAGATACCTGCCTGTGCATGCAGAAATAAGATCCATGGGAAATCATGGATGCCTCTGATCAGGGAAGAGGTGGACAAGCTGAGAGAATGTGCGCTCTACGGGTATTACGGAAAGCAGATAAACCTCACAGACGGCAGATATACATACTTTAAAGCGCCTAATGAAGAAAACAGACCATTGTATCTGTACACATCCGTTCCAACGGATATCAGAGCATATTTTGATGCTGACAGGCTGAATGATTTTTCGAGAATAGAGGCAGGGGCTTTTCTGAGCTGGACTGAGTATCCGGTTTACAGGATCCCGGCGGACATCATTAATGACAATAACGATGCTACTCTTAGGTTTATCTATCTCCAGGACTGGGAAAAGGAAAATCAGATTTATGATCTCCAGACAGATTACGAGCAAAAAAGTAACATATATGACGATGATCCAGAAATTACCAGAAGGCTGGACAAGATGATGGAGAGGGCGCTCAGAGAACATGATGCCCCGGAGGAGCAGCTGATCAGACTGAGGTTTCAATAGTATACTAAAGTGAGGAGGGGGGAGAATGCCAGGACTTTTCGTTTTGATCAAACCAGTTTCCGGACTTTGTGATCTGCAGTGTGACTATTGTTTCTACCGGGATGAAACAGAAAAAAGATCCTGCGCTTCATATGGCAAAATGAAGCTGGAGACACTGGAAAAGGTGATAGAAAAAGCGTTGGGATATGCGGAAGGAGTGTGTACCTTTGCCTTTCAGGGAGGAGAGCCGTTTCTTCGGGGGATAGATTTTTATAAACAGGTCCTTGAATTTCAGAAACGCTATAATAAAAACAATGTAAAGATTGAAAACGCCATACAAACCAATGGATGCAGCTTTGATACCGCCTGGGCCTGCTTTTTGGCTGAAAATAATTTCCTGGTTGGGATATCGCTGGATGGGATCAGGAGAACTAATGATAAATGCAGGAAAGATCAAAATGGAAACGGGAGCTTTGACCGGATCATGCAGGCATTATCGCTGTGTGACCGATGCGGGGTGGAATATAATCTTCTTACCGTGGTGAACCGGTATACGGCAGGACAGGTAAAAAAAATCTATCAGTTCTACAAAAAGCACTGCTTCGAATATCTACAGTTTATTCCCTGTCTGGATCCTCTGGGAGAGGTGCCTGGACAGCATGAGTATTCCTTGACGCCAGAGGCTTATGGAAATTTTCTGAATGAGCTGTTTGATCTGTGGTATTCTGATGTTAAAACAGGAGAGCAGCCTTACATCCGGCAGTTTGAAAACATCCTTGGGATGATGCTGGGGATTGCTCCTGAGGCATGTGACCAGAAAGGAATATGTGGGATGCAGTATGTGGTCGAAGCGGACGGGGCGGTGTATCCGTGTGACTTTTACGTGTTAGATGACTGGCGGCTGGGGAATCTTACAGAGAACAGCTTTGAAGAAATCGACCAAAAACGGAAAGAATCGGGCTTTATAGAAATGTCAAAGTGTTTTTCTGAAGTGTGCAGAGGCTGCGAGTTTTTTTGGATCTGTCGGGGGGGATGCAGACGGCATAGACAGTTAAATGATGCTGGAGAATTCCAAAATTATTTCTGTCAGGCTTACAGGGAATTCTTTAGAAGGACGTTGTCCAGATGGAAGCTTCTGGCGGAATACCTACAGGGAAATCATGTGAATGTGATCAAATAAAAGGTAAAGCTTCATCACCTCCAAAAACAGGAGAGCTGATGAAGCTCCTTTTTTATTTCTATTCCTTTTTCTTATACTTCTGAAATACCTTTTCAAACAGCACCAGCGTACAGTACACTACCACGGTCGGGCCGAAGAGGATAACCAGCAGCCGGGTGGCCAGGAACCGTAAGAACAGGAAAGCGGCGATGCCGTAGAACACAGCGGCGATCAGTGTCACCGGCGCATACATAAAGGCGAAGATAAATGAATTGAAAACGATTTCTGACAGCTTTCCGGAAAAATTGACCATCACAGGGTAGACCCACATGAGCACCAGGGCCATCGTCAGGAAGGCGATCCCTGCCATGATCATCAGTATGTTTTTGTAGGGCATGGAACCCAGCTCCAGCATGTAGCAGGCCATGCCAAAGGCGGTGCCAAGCACGGCGGAGCAGATCCAGATCACGGTACCCTTCTTCCAGTAAAGCCGGAGTCCTTCTTTGAAATTTCCTCCAATATGGATATCTCCTCTCATGAGACAGGCGGCGCAGTGGTGCTGAGCGGCTGTGGCGGCTCCGATCGTCACAAGGGGAATGCAGCACGCAAGCCAAAGCAGATTCAGCAGGGTGAGCCGGCTTAGAATTGTGGCAGTTCTCATGAAACCACCGTCATATTCAAAAAATTTCATTTTTTGTCCTCCTGCAGATGATAAATTAATCATACACTAAAAGAATGGCGGCCGCAAGATGAGAATTTTTTGTTAAATAAAAAATTAACAAAAAAATGAACAAAAAAATATTATTTTTATGCAAAAAGACAATAAAATTTTTGTGAATTTTTACAAATGTAACAATGCTTGACAAAAGTATAGGCTCGGATGTACAATGGATTTAAGAAATTTGCATAGAATATTCCGAAAGCTTCTGGCAGGTAAACAGAAGTCTGAATATTTTGTGCGGAGAGGGAAAGTTATTGAAAAAGGGAGGCAAGAAAGAATGAAGAAAAGACTTATCAGTGCTCTTCTGTGTACAGCTATGGTAGCGTCCATGCTGGCCGGATGCGGCGGAGAAACAGTCAGCAGCGGCGGCGGCGCGGACGAAGAGGAATACGAAGCTGGCAGTGCTGAGGATTTTGACTGGAAGAACTATGAGGGAACAACCATCAATGTTATGTTCAACGAGCATAACTATTCCAAGGCGGTAATCGAGAAGATCCCCGAGTTCGAAGAGCTGACAGGTATAACGGTTGAATACTCATCCACACCTGAGTCAAACTACTTCGACAAGCTGAACACATCACTGAGCAGCCGTTCCGGTACGCCCGATGTATACATGACCGGCGCTTATCAGGTTTGGGAGTACGCTCCTGCCGGATACATGGAGCCGCTGGATAACTACATCAACGACCCGGCCAAGACAGATCCGGATTACAACTTTGACGACTTTATCCCGGCCGTTGTTGACGGACTGAAATGGGATACGGTTCCCGGACATAAAGTAGGCGAGGGCTCACAGTGGGCACTTCCCATGGGCTGGGAGCTGAACTGTCTGGCTTACAACAAGAATGTATTTGCAGAGAAGGGACTTGAGGTTCCCACAACTACAGATGAGCTGCTTGAGACAGCAACCGCTCTGAATGAGTTTGCAGGCTCCGGCTCCTACGGTATTGCTGTACGCGGTACCCGTGAGTGGGCAACCATCCATCCCGGATATATGTCTCTGTTCTCAACATGGGGCGCTCAGGACTTTGCGATCGAGGACGGCAAGCTTGTATGTCAGCTCGATTCTGAGGAAGCCATTGCGATGACAGATTACTGGGTAAATCTGATCAAGGCAGCAGGTCCTCCGCAGTGGACAAACTACACATGGTATGAGGCCAGCGCTGACCTTGGAGCAGGAAAAGCATCTATGCTGTTTGACGCTACAAGTGCAGGCTACTTCCAGAACTTTGAGGGAGCTTCCCAGGAGTCCGGAAACATTGCATGGTCTACCATTCCGCTTCCGGAAGGAAAATCTGAGGAAGATATGAAGGCAAACATCTGGATCTGGTCACTGGCTATGAATGCAGACTCCAAGAATAAGGATGCTGCATGGTACTTCATCCAGTACTTTACAAGCCCTGATTACATGCTCTGGTCCGGAACAGAGGGAGCAAGCCCGGATACTCCGCGTACATCTGTAATGGAAAGCGACGAGTACAAGGCTATTGTTGGTTCTGCGGACAACTATCTGGAGTCCATTGCAGCTCTGACAGAAAATGCTTCTATCCAGTTTACACCGCAGCCCTACTTCTTCGAGTGTACAACTACATGGGCTGAGACACTTCAGGACCTTGTGACGAGCGATACCTACTCGTCCACTGAGGAGGCTATGAAGGCTCTGAAGGAGGAGCTGGACAGCATTGTATCTGATCTGGAGATATCAGAATAACTAAAAATCATACATTGCCCTGAACGGTACACATCACAGAATAATCTGTATGAGTCGATATATTCTTATTGAAAAGGGTTAGAGTCAAGGAGGGGTTACCTGACCCTCCTTGATTTTTTTGATAATAGATGTGTTTGTGAAGAGGCAGTGGCTGATCGTAATATATGAATGGAGGAACCAGGATGAAAGAGCAGAAAAAAAACAGCGCCGCGGTAAGTGAGCTGAATGTGCTCCCGTTTAAGACAAGGATGCTTCCGTATATGATCGTGGCGCCTGCGCTGATCATTACGATCGGTATCATGATACCGTTCATAATGGCTATATATTATTCATTGACAAACTATTCGTTCAGACTGCCTACATACAGCTTTGTCGGCCTGAAGAACTGGATTGAAATCCTGTCATCCACGGATTTCTGGAAGGCTGTGTGGGTTACTCTGAGGTACGCATTTTTCAGCACGGTGATCGAGATGGGACTTGGAATGGGCATTGCGATCCTGCTGAACAATCTGAACAACAAATTTTCCAAGATCATGCGTGTCGCGCTGATCTTCCCGCTTATGGTTGCGCCTGTTACAGCTACTATTGTGTGGCAGCTGATGCTGAACAACTCTGTGGGTATTCTGGAGAAATTCCTGAATATCTTCGGCGTGTATAATTTCCCGTGGGCGGCCAGCCCGTCGACGGCTATGCTGACAGCGGTCATGATCGATGTCTGGGTGAACACATCCTTCTGTATGCTGCTTGTGCTGGCTGGACTGCAGTCTCTTCCCAAGTCACCCTTTGAGTCTGCAAAGATTGATGGAGGAAGCGTGCTGTTCAACTTCTGGAACCTGACGCTTCCGATGCTGAAACCCAGCCTTTACATCGCTCTCCTGTTCCGCTTGATGGCGGCTCTGCAGGAATATGCGATCATCTTCGCTCTGACAAAGGGAGGCCCGGGCGACACCCTGATGAACCTGTCGCTGACCGCCTACCAGAACGGCTTCCAGTTCCAGAAATTCGGATATGCGCTTCCGTACATTCTGGTGCTGTGGGTATTTATCAACATTGTGGCAAAACAGATCGTAAAGAGACAGCGTGCGGCTCAGAAGCAGGCGGCAGGTCTGGAGGAATAGCGCGGTGTGCTCTAAACGGTAAATTTCAGATACAGAAAGGATGTTAAGCATGAATACAGCTTCAAAGAGACTTGGACGTATCGTCCAGAACGGACTGTTGATCATATATGCGATATTTGCTCTGTTCCCGCTGATCTGGATGCTGATCCTGTCCATTAAATCGGACGCTGAGATGTACACAACTACATTTATATTCAGCCCGACACTGGACAACTATAAGGCAGTACTGCTTGAGTCGGATTACCTGCAGTACATGCTGGACAGCCTGATCGTGGCGGGCGGCGCTGTTATCGTTTCAGTTGTAGCCGGTGTCCCGGCAGCCTATGCGCTGGCCAGATATAATTTTAAGAAGAAGGAAGACATTGCGTTCCAGATCCTCTCGTTCAAATTTGCACCTGAGATCCTGGTAGTGCTTCCGCTGTTCATGATCTATCAGATGCTGGGGATCTATGACAGCTATTTTGGACTGATCTGGGTATATCAGCTCATTTCCATGCCGCTGCTGATCTGGGTTGTGCGGGGATACTTTGAGGATATCTCTGTGGAAATCGAGTATGCGGCACAGGTGGACGGCTACAGCTGGTATCAGATCTTCTTTAAAAACCTTATTCCGCTCATCAAGCCGGGACTCGTGTCCGCGGCGCTGCTGGCCTTCATCTTCGCATGGAACTGCTTCACATTCCCGCTGATGCTGGGTGGAACAAATGTACAGCCGATCACTGTTGCTATTACAAAGTTCCTTGGAACAGACAGTGCCCATTACGGACAGCTTGCGGTTGCGGCAACGATTTCGGCTCTGCCGGCGATTATATTCGCCCTCTGTATACAGAAACATCTTGTACGCGGCCTGAGCTTCGGTGCAGTCAAGGGATAGGAGTGAGAATATGGCAAGAATACAATTGGAAAATGTTACGAAACGGTTTGGGAAAGTGACCGCCCTGGACGGGGTTTCACTGGATATTAAAGATAAAGAATTCTTTGTATTATTCGGGCCCGCCGGTGCAGGGAAGACGACGATCCTCAACTGTATTGCGGGGATCCAGCTTCCCGAGGAGGGTGTGGTAAAATTTGACGGTGAAGTTGTGAACCTGGTGGACGCGGCTCACAGGGATACGGCCATGGTCTTCGAGAACTACGCTCTGTATCCGCAGATGACGGTCTACGACAATATGGCGTCTCCATTGAGGAGCAAGCTCTACAAAAAGGACGAGGAGTTCATCAAGAAGAAAGTGCATGAGGTGGCGGAGATGATGAAGATGGAGAATCTTCTGGAGCGTCTCCCCAGCCAGCTGTCCAACGGACAGAAGCAGCGCGTGGCCATGGGCCGTGCCCTTGTGCGTTCTCCCAGGGTGTATCTGATGGATGAGCCTCTGGCCCATCTGGACGCAAAGCTTCGGAACTCCATGCGTACTGAGCTGAAATCCATACAGGCCAACTTTGGTACCACCAGTATCTATGTGACGCATGACTTTATGGAAGCGATGTCTCTTGGGGACAGGATCGCTATCGTTAATAAAGGAAAGATCGTGCAGATCGGCACGAGCGATGAGATTTACTACATGCCGTGCAACGAGTTTGTTGCTCAGCTTATGGGAGATCCCGAGATCAATATTGTGGGCGGCAGGCTGGAGAAGACAGGAGCCGGCTATGCGTTCTCGTTAAATGACGTGGAGGGAAGAACCTATCAGCTCCCGGAGGACAAGGATCTGTTTGCGGCTCTGGATGAGGCGGGGCTTACGGACGTGGAGCTTGGGATCAGACCGCAGAATGTGAAATATTCGTTCGATCCTGTTGAAGATTATACGAAATGTACTGTTTACAGCTATGAGAGTATCGGAAACAAATCTGTTATTGTCGCGGAGATCGGGGATCTGCAGCTGCGCATGATCGCGCCCAACGGACTGGCAGTAAAGATCGACCAGGATATCTACGTGAAGCTGGAGCTGGATCACGCCATCTTCTTTAACATGGAGACAAAGGAATATGTGAGCAGATACAATGAAGCGGCAGTGAAGGCTCTCGCGGCGGAACAGGAGGGATAAGTAAATGGCAGGATTAACCATAAAACATCTTTACAAGCGTTATGACAATAGCGGCAAGAAGAAAAAAGGCGCCAAACTGAATGATTACGCTGTACAGGATCTGAATCTTGAATGCGGGCAGGGAGAGTTTATCGCGCTGCTCGGACCTTCCGGATGCGGAAAGACGACTACTCTGCGCATGACTGCGGGGCTGGAGACGATCACAAAGGGTGAGATTTATATCGGTGATACACTGGTAAACGACCTGCACCCGAAGGACAGACATATCGGCCTGGCCTTTGAGGACTACGCTATGTATCCGCCTCTCACCGTGTATGACAATATTGCCTTTAATCTGAAGGCAAAAGGTGTTGACAAGGCGGAGATCGACAAGAGAGTGCGGGAGATCGCTCCTCTGATGCAGTGCGACGATCTGCTGGATAAGATGCCTGTGAAGCTCTCGGGTGGACAGAAGCAGCGTGTCAATATTGCCCGCGCTATTATCCGTCGCCCGGAGCTGCTCCTGATGGATGAGCCGCTGTCCCATCTGGACGGCAAGGCGCGCCAGGCTATGCGTACGGAGATCAAGCGCCTGATCAACGATATTAAATGTACAACTGTATATGTAACGCATGATCAGCTGGAGGCCATGTCTCTGGCGGATAAGATCGCCATCATCAATTTCGGCGTTCTGCAGCAGTTCGGCACTCCGGCGGAGGTGTACGATGATCCGGTCAATGAGTTCGTGGCTTCCTTTATCGGTGAGCCTCCCATGAATATTCTGGAGACAACGATCATTGGCGACGGGGATCACTTCCTCTTTACCTTTGAGGGCAGTGATCTTCAGATCAAGGTTCCGGAGCGCTACAACAATGTAGTCAGCAACGGGTTTAAGTGTAAGATGGGCGTTCGCCCAATGGATGTGCTTGTGGGCGGCCCTGACTCTCACGGCATGCCGGAGAAGGTGGATACCTTTGAGAACCTGGGAGATGAGAGAAGGATCGGTATCCGGGTAGGAAACACGCTTATGATGCTGATCACGGACGATGAGACAAGATATAAAGCGGGCGATATTATCAAGCTGGAGGTTCGGGGTGAGAAGACCCATCTGTTTGATATTGAGACAGGAAACCGTATCCGCGAGTAGGCGGTAAAGTATATAAAAATCAAGTAGGAGGGATAGAACTATGAGCAACTTACCAGAAAAAATGAAAGCGATCGTTGCGTACGCGCCTGGTGACTACCGGTTTGAGATGGTAGACACTCCCAGGGCCGGAGAGGGAGAGATGATCCTGAAGGTAGAAGCGTGCGGTATCTGCGCCGGCGATACAAAGGCGTTTGCAGGTGCGGCCAGCTTCTGGGGCTTTGACGGACAGCCCAAGTACATCAAGGAGCCCATGATCCCGGGCCATGAGTTTGTTGGAAAGGTAGTGGAGATCGGACCCAATGTGAAGGGTGGATGGAAGCTGGGCGACAGGATCTGTCCGGAGCAGATCGTTCCCTGCGGAGAGTGTATGTTCTGTAAGACAGGGCGCTACTGGATGTGCGAGAAGCATGACCTCTACGGCTTCCAGAACAATGTAAACGGCGGAATGGCTGAGTATGTCAGAGTCACCAAGGAGTCTGTGCCCTACTGTCACCTTGTTCCGGATGGCCTGCCTATTGAGCGAGCCGCTCTGATCGAGCCCTATGGGTGCTCCTTCCACTGTGTGCGCCGCGCGCAGGTTGCCAACACGGACGTTGTGGTACAGTCCGGTGTGGGCACACTGGGACTTGGCATGGTAGGTGCTCTGAAGCAGGCAAATCCGAAGCTCCTTGTAGTGCTGGATATGAATGATGCCCGCCTGGAGAAGGCAAAGGAATTCTGGGGCGACGGGGACAATATCCTGACCATGAACCCGGGCAAAGAGGATGTAGTGGCAAAGATCAAAGAGCTGACAGGCGGCTATGGCTGTGATATTTACATAGAGGCCAGCGGACATCCCTCCAGCGTTCAGCAGGGACTGGACTGCATCCGCAAGATGGGAAGATTTGTGGAGTTCTCTGTATTTGGCGCTCCGGTGACAGTTGACTGGAGTATCATCTCTGACAGAAAGGAGCTGGATCTTCTCGGTGTACATCTGAGCCCGTACTGCTTTGACACTGTGATCGACTGGATCGGAAACGGCAAGCTTCCGACAGACGGTGTTGTAACCCACAAATTCCCGCTTGAGAAGTGGGAGGAGGGCTTCCACATTGCGAAGACAGGTGAGAACGGCGCACTGAAGGTTGTTTTAGTGCCGGACATGGAGTAGGCCAGTAAGGAGGAGAAAAATATATGCAGCGTATAATGAATAACCCGGACAATATTGTTGACGAGATGCTGAAGGGTTTTCTGAAGGCACATTCTGATATTGTTGAAGCGACAGATAACGGCCGTGTTGTAAAGGCGAAGGATATACCTGAGGGAAAGGTAGGAGTTGTCACAGGAGGCGGCTCCGGACACAAGCCGGCCTTTATCGGATATGTGGGAAAAAATATGTGCGATGCAGCTGCAGTGGGGGAGATATGCTCCTCCCCCACCGCCGCAGCTTTTCTGGACGCCTGCAAGGTGGCGGACCAGGGCAAGGGAGTTGCGTGTCTGTACGGTAATTATTCAGGGGATAACATGAACGTGAAGATGGCGGTGAAGATGGCTAAAAAGGCCGGGATCACTGTCAAGACCGTGGTTGCCAATGACGATGTGGCATCAGCTCCCAAGGATCAGAGAGAGAAGCGCCGCGGCGTGGCCGGCGAGGTCCTGATGTGGAAGGTGGGCGGCGCCAAAGCGGCCCAGGGCGGAGACCTCGATGAGGTGATCGCGGCTGCCCAGAAGGCCATTGACAATACCAGGTCTGTGGGTATTGGCCTGACACCCTGCACGCTGCCGGCAGTGGGACATCCGAACTTTGAGATCAAGGATGGAACCATGGAGGTGGGGATCGGACATCACGGAGAGCCCGGGATCGAAGTATGCGAGCTTGAGACGGCTGACAAGATGGCTAAGAGAATGGTGGACATTGTAGTGCCGGATTATCCCTTTGTAGAGGGGGATGAAGTAGTAGTCCTCGTGTCCGGGCTGGGTGCTACGCCTGTCATGGAGCTTTATGTTCTCTATGATGAGATCGACAGGCTTCTTCAGGAGAAGGGCATTAAGACACACAAGGCATATGTGGGAAATTATTTCACATCTCTGGAAATGATGGGAGCAACGCTCACCATTATGAAGCTGGATGATGAGCTGAAGGAGCTGATCGATATGCCGGCATATTCTATGGGGCTGAAGCAGGTATAGGAGGCAGAAGTTATATGGGTACATTTAAAAATGAAGCAGGAAAACCGGTTCTGATGCGCATGGTGAAGGGAATACAGGACAACAAGGCGTATCTGGGAGAGGTGGACGGCCTGATCGGCGACGGCGACCACGGTATGAATATGAATAAAGGCTTTACTGTATTTGAGGACAGGTTTAAGGATGAGGATATATCCTTTACCGAGGGGCTGGATGAGCTTGGCATAATCCTTCTGAATGAGATTGGCGGGTCCATGGGGCCTATTTATGGCACGATATTCATGGATATGGCCGAAGCGGGAGAGGATCTGGACGAGATATCGGCGGCGGATTTTGCGGAAATGCTGGAAGCAGGCCTGAACGGCCTTTATGGCATTGTGGATGCCAGAGTGGGAGACAAGACTCTGGTGGATACGCTGTCGCCTGCAGTGGACGTCATGAAAAAGGCGGGAGAGACCGGACAGGACTTTAAGGAGGCCCTGGCGGAGATGAAAGCGGCCGCGGAGGCGGGCCGGGATTCCACGAAGGATATGGTGGCCAGGTACGGGCGCTCCAGCCGGCTTGGCGAGCGCTCCAGAGGCGTGCTCGATGCGGGGGCTACTTCCTGCTGTATCATTCTGACCGCCATGGCGGACGGGATCATGGAGCTGTTGTAAGGACAGGGAGGAGGAGACGGCGTATGTCCGTCTCCTTTTTTGTTTTCTGAGAATTTTGTGTGAAAAGTAATTGACAAAAAGGGATAAGATGCTATACTGAAATTACAAATGTAAATTTTTGTTACAATTGTAATTTGGAGGACACCTATGAGAGAAGATGTATATATAAAGATCGCGTACTGGTATCACACACTGGGGATGACGCAGGATGAGATTGCCAAGCGACTTTCCTTTACGCGTCAGAAGGTGAACCAGATCATCAATTCTCTTGTGGACCTGGGGATCGTCAATATAAGTATTCAGGGATACGAGAGAGATAACATAGAGCTGGAATGTCGGCTGGAAGACAGATTTGGCCTGAAGCAGGCTGTCATCGCCACGGATTACGGAGAGAGGGATACGGTTCTCTACAAGGTTGCAAACGTGGCTGCTCAGTATCTCAACGATACCATCCGCCAGGGAGATGTCATCGGCGTTTCCTGGGGGCGGACCCTGTCTGAGGTGGTCAATCAGATGGTGTACCACAAGAGGAGCGACTGCCGGGTGGTGCAGCTCATGGGCGCCCAGAACATTGAGCAGAAGGTGGAGAAGTCGGATGAGATTGCCCGGAACCTTGCCAACAAGCTGGACTGTCCAAGCAATATGCTGTATGCGCCGGTGGTGGTGGAGCATGAGATGACAAAGCAGATGCTGATGAAGGAGCGGAGCATACGGGCGTCCTTTGAGCTGATGCGGAAATGCAATGTGGCAGTCATCGGCGTAGGTGAGCTGACGGAGCGGTCCACCATGTGCACGAGAGGCCATATCACGAAGGAGGACATCGGGGTGCTCAGGGCAGCCGGATTTGTGGGAGATATCGCTATGAATCCTATAAGGGCGGACGGCTCCTGGGACAGCTGCCCGCTGACGGACCGGCTTCTCAACGCCAGCATGGAGGTCCTGAAGAATATAAACAACGTGATCCTGGTGGCCTGCGGGGATTCAAAGATAGATGCGATTCATGCAGCCATGCAGACAGGATGCATCGATATTTTGATCACGGATGAGACGACAGCCAGAAAGGTTCTATACAAAAATACAGAAGAATAAAAAGATTGGAGGGAGTCTGTATGGATTATATTCTGGGAATTGACGCCGGCACGTCCAATGTAAAGGCGGTTCTCTTTGACGAGGGCGGCAGAGAGGTCCGGGTGGCCAGCCGGGAGGCCGAGACGGTCAACAATGGCGGCAACTGGGAGGAGCAGGATATGCTTCTCGTCTGGGAGAAGGTAAAGGACTGTGTGAAGGAGCTGACAGCCTCCGGGGCGGCGGATGTCAGCCGGATCCGGGGGATCGGCGTGACTGGCCAGGGAGAGGGCTGCTGGCTTATCGATGAGGAAGGCCGCCCGGTACAGAACGCTATTTTATGGTGCGATGGCCGGGCTGTTTCGGAGGTGAGAAAGATCACCCGGGATCACCCCGAGGTGGGACAGCTCTATCACACGACCACAGGCACGCCGCCGCTCCTCGGCAATCAGATGGTGCTGCTGCGCTGGATGAAGACCAACCGGAAGGAGGTCCTGGACCGGGCCAGCAAGCTGCTGTTCTGCAAGGACTGGATCCGCTATAAGATGACCGGACTCATCGGCACGGAGATCACCGACAGTTTTACATCCCTGATGGATGCCCAGACAGGAAAGATCGCGGATGAGCTGATGAAGGCCATGGATATCTACGAGTACCGGAGCTATCTGCCGGACCCGGTGAGCTCTGACACGGTGGTGGGGACGATCACGAAGGAGTTCGCACAGGAGACGGGGCTGCCGGAGGGAATTCCCGTGATCGCAGGGGCGCTGGACACATCGGCCACGGCTGTGGGTCTTGGGGCGATCCACGAGAAGGACGCCTGCGTGATCCTGGGAACTACCTGCGCCAGCGAGATCGTCATGCGGAAGGAGGACTGCCGCTTCGGGGCAGAGAATTCCCGCTATGAAAAGCATCCCATCGAGGAACTGTACGTGGAGCTGCAGCCCACCCTGAACGGGACTCCCAACATTGACTGGATGCTGGAAAATATCGCGAAGACAAAGGATTTTGACGAGATCGACAGGATCGTGGACAGCGTGCCCGTGGGATGCGGAGGAGTGGTCTATCACCCCTACATCAGCGTGGCGGGAGAGAGGGCGCCCTTCTATCACCCCTACGCCAGAGCCAGCTTCTTTGGCATCAGTCAGGTGACTACGAGGAACCAGCTCATCCGGGCCGTGTACGAGGGCATCAGCCTCTCCATACGGGACTGCCTTCAGAACATAGACAAGGACGCCAATATCCACCTGGCAGGGGGCGGCGCCAAGAGCCCGGTCTGGGCTCAGATGATCGCGGACGTCATGGGGAAAAAGGTGATGATCCCGGAGGGCAAGGAGCTGGGAGCCAAGGGCGTGGCCATCATCGCGGGCGTGAAGCTTGGCATTTACAGCTCCTATGAGGAGGCGGTGAAAAAGGCCTGCACCTTCCGCAGGACATATGAGCCAAACCTGCAGAGGACAAAGAAGTACGATCTGCTATATGAGCTGTTCCGCCAGGTGCGGGTGCACAACCAGCAGATCTGGGATTACCGTCATCAGATGAACAAGAAAATTCAGGCCATCAGTGAGGAGGAATAAGAATGAAGATATTTTTTACTGCCGAGTACAATGAAGAGGAGCTGAAGCCCTTATACGAGATGGGCGAAGTGGTGAAGGACGGATGGGCGCTTGGACTTCCCAAAATGGAGGAGGACGAGCTGGCCGAGAAGACAAAGGACGCGGATATCATCATCACAAGCTACGACGATATCACGAGAAAGGTCATTGAGGGAGCGCCGAACCTGAAGCTGATCGCCTGCACCAGAGCCACGCCGGTGAATGTGGACATGGCGGCGGCAAAGGAGAGGGGGATCCCTGTTCTCTACACCCCGGGCAGGAACTCCGACTCCACCGCCGAGATGACCATCGGTCTCATGCTCTCCATCGCCAGGAAGATCCCCATGGCCTACAAGGCCCTCAAGGAGGGGAAATATACCGGGAACCCGGACGCCCACAAGGAGACGAAGGAAGGTCTGAAGGCGGATGTGATCTGGGATATGAAGATGGACGCCCCCTACATGGTGTTCAAGGGGACGCAGCTCAAGGGCAAGAGCCTGGGGATCCTTGGCTATGGAAGTATCGGGAAGCGTGTGGGGCGGATCGCCAGGGCCTTTGGGATGCAGCTCCTCATCTACGATCCCTACCAGGGCGAGGTGGACATCGAGGAGATCGGCATACGCAAGGTCAACACACTGGCGGAGCTGATGAGAGAGTCGGATTTTGTGACCTGCCACATGAAGGTGACACCGGAGACGACAGGAATCGTCAGCCGGGAGATGATCTCTCTTATGAAGCCCACTGCATACTTTATCAACGCGTCCAGAGGGGCGATCCTGGACGAGCAGGCGCTTATCGACGCACTGCGGGAGAAGAGGATCGCGGGAGCAGCCTTTGACGTGTATGCGAGCGAGCCTATTGCCAGCAATCATCCCTACGTAACGGAGCTGGACAATGTGGTGATCACGCCCCACATCGCCGGGGCCACGGACGATGTGCTTGTGAACCATACAAAACAGATCGTGGCGGATATCAGGAGATTTTTAAATGGAGAGCATCTGCTGTATCAGTACAGATATTAATGCAGATACCAATACAGATAAAAGCTGTCAAGCAGGAAAAGGAGGAAACAAGATGAACAGAGACAAAGTGAAGGTGGCACAGATCGAGGTATGTGAGACTGCAAAGAAGATGTCCAGCAGCGGGCTGGTGGCAGGCACATGGGGCAATATCTCCGCCCGCGTGGACGATGAGTACATGGTGATTACTCCCTCCGGCATGGACTACGACCGGCTCTTCCCGGAGGACATGGTCCTTGTCAACATGAAGACCTTCGAGTACGAGGGAAAGCTGAAGCCCTCTGTGGAGGTGCCGGTGCATGCGGCGGTCTATCTTGACAGGGAGACGGTAAACGGCATCGTACATACTCATTCCACCTATGCCCTGACTATGGCCACGGCCAGAAAGCCGATTCCCCCGATCTGTGATGACCAGGTGCAGATCCTGGGCGGGGATGTCCGCCTGGCGGACTACACCATGCCCGGTTCCAGGGAGATGGCCGCATCTGTTGTGGAGGCGCTGAAGGACAGAGGCGGAGCGCTGATCGCCAACCACGGCGCCATCACGGTGGGACGGACTTTGCCGGAGGCATTTACAGCGTCCCAGGTGCTTGAGAAGACGGCCCTGATCTATATCAATACCCAGAGCATCGGCGGGCCGGTGGAGATTTCCCGGGCTGACGTGGAATTTTTCCATGATTTCTTTATGACAAAATACGGACAGAAATAGGAGGCTGTGGAAGATGAAAACACTGATCACTGCCAGGTTTGACAGGAATTATACAGATCTGCTGGAGACGATCACGACAGATTACGAGTTCGCAGGGTACGGAGTGACAGGCGAAAAGATGTCTGTTCCCCAGATGAAGGAGAAGATCAAAGGGGTAGAGCTGCTGATCTCCGAGTTTGAGGACATTAACAGGGAGGTCATCGAGGCGGCGGACTGCCTGAAGATCATTGTGTGCTGCAGGAACGAGGCCTTTGCCAGTGTGGACATTGAAGCGGCGACAGAGAAGGGGATCCCTGTTCTGCGGGCCGGAGGAAGGAACGCCATCGCGGTGGCGGAGCACACCATCGCCCTGCTCATGTGCGTGTCCAAAAATATCAGCCTTACGGACCATCTCCTGAAGTATACAGACCAGCTCACCAATGTCCAGTACAACGACAATGAAGGGAAGCGGGCGGAGACCATGTCCGAGTGGTCTATGGATCCCACGGCTCCCTTTGCCCTCTACGGAGGGGGGCCGGAGATGTACGGAAAGACCTTCGGGCAGATCGGCTTTGGCATGATCGGACGGGAAGTGGCAAAGCGGGCCCGGGGGCTGGATATGGAGCTCCTTGTCTATGATCCCTACGTGTCCCAGGAGCAGATGGACTATCTGGGGGCGAAAAAGACGGATCTGGATACCCTCATGAAGACGGCGGATTTCATTAGCATCAACTGCAATGTGGTGCCGGAGACAGTGGGGCTGATCAGCCGGGAGAAAATCGCACTCATGAAGCCCACGGCGTATCTTGTGAATACAGCCAGGGCAAAGATCCTGGACTATGACGCCCTCTACGACGCACTGGCGGAGAAGAGGATAGCGGGGGCCGGGCTGGATGTGTATCCGGTGGAGCCGATCCCTGCAGGAAATAAATTCCTTTCCCTTAGAAATGTGGTCCTGACGCCTCATCTGGCTGGATCGGCGAGAGATATCGTGGGACACCAGACCAATATTGTGCTGACAGACGTGAAGAAGATACTGGCAGGCGAGAAGCCAAGATTTATCTGTAATCCGGAGGTACTCGCCTGAAGGATGGAGGGATAGAAGTTGAGTTATTCCATTGGAATTGACATTGGTACCACCACGGTGAAGTGCATCCTCTTCGGTGAGAAGGCAAAGGTGGTGGCTGAGGCCGGGAAGGAGTACGGGACGCTCCTCCCGGAGCCCTCCTGGGCGCAGCAGAACCCGGATGACTGGTGGAGAGCTGTGGTGGAATGCATCCGCGTGATCCTGGCCAAAAGCTGGGTGAATGCGGAGGACATCAGAGTTATCTCCGTCAGCAGCCAGGCCCCTGCTGTCCTGCCTGTCACGAAGGAGGGAAAGCCCCTCCACGACGCTCTCATCTGGATGGACAGGAGAAGCGTGGAGGAGTACGAGATCATAAAAGAGACGGTGGGGGCAAGGCGAGTGTTCGAGATTACGGGAAACCGTCTGGACACGTATTTTACTCTCACGGAGCTGATGTGGTTTATCAGAAATCACCCGGAGATCATGGAGAAATGCTTCAAGGTGCTCCAGGTAAACGGGTATGTCAATTATAAGCTGACAGGAGAGTTTACCATCGATGACACCCACGCCTCCCTCACCCAGCTCTATGATGTCCACAGGGACTGCTGGAGCCGGGAGCTTCTGGACGCCATAGGGGCAGATGTGGATCTGATGCCGCAGGTGTACGACTGCATGGCCCCTATCGGTCACGTGTCTGCGGAGGCGGCGGAGCTGACTGGTCTTTCCACCGGTACGGTTGTCCTTGCTGGAGCTGTGGACGCGACGGCGGCGGGGCTTGAGATGGGGGTATACTCCGGCGGCCGGGTGGCGGAGATGACGGGGACCAGCTCTGTGGTGCTTATAGGCTTTGATGAGCTTGTCACCGGGGAGGAGCTCTCCTATCTGAAGGGGCGGGCAAAAAACAGTACTCTTTTGTACGGCGCTATGAACTCTGCCGGAGGCTCTCTGCGTTGGTTCAGAGATGCTCTCTACGGCGGGGAGACCATGAAGAAGGACGCCTACCCCCGGATGAACCGGGAGGTGGAGGAGAGGGCAAAGAGACCTTCCAGGATCATTTTCCTCCCCTATATGGCGGGGGAGAGAGCCCCTATATGGGATCCGGATGCCCGTGGCACATTTATCGGACTGAACCTGAATACCAGCAGGGCGGAGCTGATCCGGGCAATTATGGAGGGAGCCTGCTTTGCGCTGCAGGATAACCTGGACCAGGCGGCCAAAATGGGGCTGCCCATCGAGGATATCATCTGCTGCGGCGGATGCAGCAGGAGCGATATATGGCTGAAGATCAAGGCCTCTGTGATCGGGAAGGAGATCAAGCTGCCGGAGGTCAATCTGGGGGCTCCCGCCGGTCTTGCCTACATGAATGCGGCCTACATGGGCGAGTACAGCACCCCGGAGGAGGCGTCGGATGCCAATCTCCGTATCAAAAAGGTGGTGGAGCCTGTGCGGGAGTGGATTCCCATGTACAGAGAGCTGTATCAGGTCTATCTGGAATCCTATCAGTCTTTGAAACGGCAGTTTAAAAACCTTGCCAGGATCCGTTGAGGATCAACTACTTTTAATGGAGAAGAAAAATGGACAGACAAGGCATAGAACTCTTGATTTTTGACATGGACGGCGTGGTGCTGGACAGCGAGCCGCTCCATGAAAACGCCAGGCAGTGGATGTTCCGGGAGATGGGGATCAGCCCTGATGACAGGCTGCCGGACCCTGTGGGCAAGTCCTCCAGCGGCTTCTGGAGAAGGGTGCTGGAGGTATATCATATGGAGGGAGATCCGTATGAGCTGGAAAAACGGCAGTACAGCCTGGTGGCGCGGCAGATAGAGGAAAATCACCTGCAGCCGTCAGACGGCTTTTTGGATGTCGTAAAGAGAGCGAAGGAGCGTGGGATAAGGATAGGACTTGCGTCCTCCTCCACCCGTGTGCTGGTGGATGACGCTCTGCGCCTGCTTGACGTGGACCGGTATTTTGACATCACTGTCTCGGGAGATGAGGTAGCCCACAAGAAGCCGGAGCCGGATGTGTATCTGAAGGTGCTGGAGCTTGCGGGAGGAGAGCCTGGCAGGTCAGCGGCAGTGGAGGACTCGGAGGCGGGCGTCAGGGCGGCGCGGCGGGCCGGGATATTCTGCTACGGCTACGTGAACGAGACGTCAGGCGGACAGGATGTGTCCGGGGCGGACAAGGTGATCCGGCATCTGGGGGAGATCGAGGTCTGAATTACAGCTGTGAAACAAGGATCCCATCTTGCTATTCCTGTCGGCAGACTTTATAATGAAGAGAGATAAAATTAGCAAAGGCAGGAGTATGAAATGAAGATTGGAATAGGAAACGATCATTCAGCAGTTGAAATGAAGCGGGAAGTCATGAAATTTCTGCAGGATCTGGGATATGAGGTGGTCAATTACGGCACAGATTCTACAGAGAGCTGCAACTACCCCGTGTACGGGGAAAAGGTGGCCCGCGCTGTGGTGGCCAAGGAGGTAGATCTGGGGATCGTGATCTGCGGTACAGGCGTGGGGATTTCCCTTGCCGCTAATAAAGTGAAGGGGATACGCGCCGTGGTCTGCAGTGAGCCGTATTCCGCCCGTCTTTCCAGGCAGCACAACAACACCAACATCCTGGCATTTGGAGCCCGGGTTGTGGGGATTGAGCTTGCAAAGATGATCATAGAGGAGTGGCTCAATGCGGAATTTGAGGGTGGAAGGCATCAGGAGAGAGTCAATATGATCATGGATATTGAAAACAGAGAAAAATAGTCGAAACGAAAGCAATCGAAAGTAGACAAAAGAAGAACGAAATGATAAAATAAAAGAAACGAAAATAAAAATGATAGGAGGAAAGACAAATGAAAATTGCAATTGGCTGTGATCCCAATGCGCAGGATGCAAAGGTAGCGCTGATCAAGTACATTGAGGCGAAGGGCTACGGTGAGGTGACGGACTTTGGAAGCGAAGATCCTATTTACGGACATACTGCATTTGCAGTTGCAGAGGCGGTAGCTGCAAAGAAGTATGACAGAGGCATCCTGCTGTGCGGAACAGGAATCGGTGTCTCCATTGCGGCTAACAAGGTAAAGGGAGCCTATGCGGCACTTATTTCAGACGTATACTCAGCGCAGAGAGCACGTCTGAGCAATGATGCCAACATTGCATGTATGGGAGCGTTTACAACAGGAAACAAAGTGAGAGAGCTTCTTGTGGATGCCTTTCTGGGCAATGAATTTGAACCTGGCTGTGCTTCACAGCCCAAGGTTGATGCCTATGTAAAATACGACCAGGAGAGATAAGACAGGAGCGGGAAAGGCTGTAAAACGGTGCAAAGAAAAAAGCGATGCGGGTTCGTCCGGCATCGCTTTTTTTGTCCTGGTGCGCCTTAAAGCCCGGCCAGGTGCAGGACCACCCCCGCGATCACCCCGCAGGCGTACAGAAGGCCGGTGAATTTGACACACTCCAGTTTGTCCGGATCGACCTTAAAAAGGACGATCAGTCCAACGCCTGCATTGGTGCACAGGCCGGCGATGACGGAGGCGAAGGAGAGGGCACCCCCAAGATAGAGCTCTGTGAGCAGCACGGAGGCGGCGCAGTTGGGGATGAACCCGAGGAGGGCCGCCAGGAAGGGCTGCAGGATACTCCCGCTTAAAAGGAAGGTGGAGACAGATTCAAGCCCTGCGCCCTCGATCACGGCGTTCAGGATGAGGGTGCAGATGAAAATGTAGCCGAAGAGCCGGACTGTGTGGTTCAGAGCCGGACGCAGGATGCCGTGATGGTCATGGCAGCCGCAGTGATGGCAGAGATCCTCGATCTCCTTTTTGGTAGAGATGAACCTTGCGAAGAACAGGTCGGCCAGGTATCCGGCCAGGATGGCTATGACAGCCTTGGCCACAAGGAGGGCGGCAATCTCGGCGCCGTTTCCGGGGTGGCCGATGAGGATCAGCACTGCCTCGTCGGAGGTGGCCAGAAAGACAGCCAGAAGCGTGCCCACAGAGATCACCCCTCCGGCGTACAGGTTGGCGGCCATGACAGAGAAGCCGCACTGTGGGATGCAGCCAAAGAGCGCACCTACCACGGGTCCCGCCTTCTCAAGCTTCGTCAGAGTCCTGCGGATCCAGGCGCTGGAATAGTGCTCCAGTCCCTCCAGGAGCAGGAAGGCGGCAAAAAGGAAGGGGAGCATGCGCACGCTGTCTTCTGCTGTATGAGATAAAATGTGTTCCAGAAATTCCATGTCCAGATCTTCTTTCTTTGTGCAAAATGAAAACGATTATCATGTTATCTTGAAAATAGTACCAATTTCCGGGCGGAATGTCAAGTAAAAGGAGCCCTGCCGCGGCAGAGCTCCCCGATCAAAATGTCCAGGCCGTTTCCGGGCCGGGCTGTGTGCGGAGAAAATCATTCCTCCACAGCAAACATATCCTTGCCTACTCCGCAGATGGGGCAAACCCAGTCCTCCGGGAGATCCTCAAACGCTGTGCCCGGTGCGATGCCGTTGTCTGGATCGCCGATCTCCGGGTCATACACATAGCCACAGGGCTCACATACATATTTCTGCATATTTTTTTCCTCCTGATATAGTAGTTGTAATGTCTGTTGCGATTACAAGGTTATTATAAGAGGTGCGGAGTGTTTATGCAAGGCATAGGAGAAAGATTATCCTGACTCCTTGAAATTTGTCCCGGGCTGTGACAAAATAGTTCTGGATATGCACAGATATCCTGAAAAATCGATCAGACAGAACAGGAGTGGATAAAATGACAAAGATAGATATTATCTCCGGCTTTCTGGGAGCCGGCAAGACAACGCTCATCCAGAAGCTTCTCAGGGAGGCGTCTAAGGGCGAACAGGTGGTCCTCATTGAAAATGAGTTCGGCGAGATCGGCATTGACAGCGGCTTTCTCAGGGAGGCGGGCGTAGAGATACGGGAGATGAATTCCGGATGCATCTGCTGCTCCCTCGTGGGAGATTTCGGCGCTTCCTTAAAGGAAGTCATTGAGACCTATCACCCGGACCGTATCCTCATCGAGCCGTCCGGCGTGGGCAAGCTCTCTGATGTGAAGCGGGCCGTGGAGAATGTGAAGACAGACGCGGATGTGGTGCTGAACAGTGCCACTACAGTGGTGGATGTAAAGAAGTGCAAAATGTATCTGAAGAATTTCGGCGAATTCTACAAGAACCAGGTGGAGTCAGCGGGTGCCATTATCCTGAGCCGCACGGATATCGCGGACGAGGACAAGGTGGAGCAGGCTGTGGCCCAGATGCGGGCCCTCAACCCGGACGCCCCCATCATCACCACCCCGGAGGGGCAGATCGACGGAGCCAAGCTCTTTGAGATCATGGAGAAGCACGCTCCCTCCCTTGAGGAGGAGCTGATGGAGGAGGCAAGGTGTGACGTGTGCGGCGGCCACCACGGGCCCGGCGAGGAGCATCACCATCACGACCATGACGGGTGCGGCCACGAGCACCATCATGACCACCATCATCACCATGCGGACGAGGTGTTTGGAAGCTGGGGGATGGAGACGGTGAAAAAGTACAACGCCCGGGATCTGAAGGTGCGCCTGGATGCCCTTGGGGACGCGGACACATACGGCATGGTGCTCCGCGCCAAGGGAATGGTGGAAGGCGACAAGGGAACGTGGATCTACTTTGATATGGTGCCCGGCGAGGTGGAGCTCCGGGAGGGGCAGCCGGATTATACGGGACGCATCTGCGTGATCGGCTCCAGGCTGAAAGAGAGCGCCCTGAAGGACCTTTTTGCGGGCGCGTCAGAATAGAAAGGGCGGTGACAGAAGCTTATGCAGATGGTAGACAATGCCAGAGTGGTGGTGTACCTCATGGCGGGCTTCCTGGAGAGCGGGAAGACCAGCTTCCTTCGGTACACCCTGGGGCAGGAATATTTTGAAATCGACGGGAACACCCTGCTGATCCTCTGCGAGGAGGGAGAGGAGGAGTACGGTGAGGAGCTGCTGGAGCGGACTAACACAACGCTCCTCACTGTGGACGACCCGGAGGAGCTGACGCTGGAGTGGCTCCGGGAGGCGGACCGGAAATATCATCCGGAGAGGGTCATCATCGAGTGCAACGGCATGTATCCGGTGAGCCGGATCGAGGCTATGGACGTGCCCCCGGGATGGGGGCTTGTGCAGAAGCTGGTGACAGTGGACGCTTCCACCTTCGGGACTTATATTGCCAACATGAAGCCTCTTTTTATGGATATGGTGAGAAACGCGGAGCTGGTCATGTTCAACCGGTGCACAAAGGATATGCCTCTCGCCTCCTACCGACGGAATGTGAAGGTGGTCAACCAGAGCGCCCAGATCATTTTCGAGGGGGAGGACGGGGAGATCGACAACATCTTTGAGGACACCATGCCCTATGACCTGGACGCCCCTGTGGTGCAGATCGATGACATGGACTACGGCATCTGGTATGTGGACATGATGGACCACCCGGAGAGATATCTGAAAAAGACTGTGGAATATAAGGCGAAGGTGCTGAAACCGAGAGGGTTTGCGGCGAAGGAGTTCGTGGCGGGCCGGATGGCAATGACCTGCTGCGCCGATGACACTACCTTCCTGGGCTATATATGCCGAAGCCCCTACGCCCCCAAGCTGACACCCGGACAGTGGGTGAAGGTCCGGGGCACCGTAGGCTATGAATTTACCCGCGCCTACGGGCGGAAGGGCCCGGTGATCCGGGCGGAGTATGTGGAGGAGGCGAAGGCTCCTCAGGACGAGATGGTCTATTTTAACTAGGGGGACATGAGGAGGACTGTATGAGCAATGTAATGATCGGTATCCTGATACCATTTTTCGGGACCACGCTGGGAGCGGCCTGTGTCTTCCTGATGCGCGGGGAGACCATGCCGCCACTGGTCCAGAAGCTGCTGCTGGGGTTTGCCTCGGGCGTCATGGTGGCGGCGTCGGTCTGGTCCCTTCTTATCCCGGCCATGGATATGTCGGCGGATATGGGAAGGCTGGCCTTTATCCCTGCCGCCGCGGGCGTGGCGGTGGGCATGCTCTTTCTGCTCCTGCTGGATAAGAGGGTGCCTCACCAGCACATGGACCACAGGGAGCCGGAGGGGCCAAAGAGCAGCTGGCGCCGCTCTACCATGCTGGTCATGGCAGTGACCCTCCACAATATCCCGGAGGGAATGGCGGTGGGAGTGGTGTTTGCCGGGCTTCTGGCGGACAACGCCCAGATTTCTCTCATGGGGGCCTTTGCGCTCTCCATCGGCATCGCCATCCAGAATTTTCCCGAGGGGGCCATTATCTCCATGCCCCTGAGAAGTGAGGGCGGGGCAGGCAGAGGCAGAGCCTTTCTGTACGGCACTCTGTCCGGCGTCGTGGAGCCGGCAGCGGCTCTTGTCACCATCCTGCTCTCGGAGCTCCTTACCCCGGTGCTTCCCCTTCTCCTGGCCTTTGCGGCGGGAGCCATGCTGTACGTGGTGGTGGAGGAGCTCATCCCGGAGGCAAATGAGGGAGAGCACAGCAACATCGGCACGATGGGGTTTGCGGTGGGATTTATCCTCATGATGATCCTGGACGTGGCCCTGGGCTGATGCGGGAACGGAACGCGGCAACGAGTGAAAAGACAAGCAGCAAAGGAGGAACAAGGACATGAAAGAGACACTGAAGGACTTAAAGGAGAGAAGGAGCGTCCGGGCCTATAAGGCGGAGCAGATCAAAGACGAGGAGCTTGAGCAGGTCCTGGAGGCCGGGCTGTGGGCGCCCAGCGGCATGGGACAGCAGCCGGTTGTCTTTGTGGCTGTGCAGGACCCGGAGACGAGAGAGCAGCTCCGGAAAATGAACGCCTCCATCATGGGCGATCCGGATATGGACCCCTTCTATGGAGCGCCAACCATCTTGGTGGTGCTGGCGGACACAGGGCGTCCCACCTATGTGGAGGACGGAAGCCTGGCCATGGGCAACCTGATGAACGCGGCCCAGGCGGTGGGACTTGGCTCCTGCTGGATCCACAGGGCAAAGGAAGAGTTTGAGAGCGAGGAGGGCAAAAAGCTCCTCGAAAAATGGGGGCTTGGAGAGAACTATGCCGGCGTCGGACACTGCGCGCTGGGCTATGCGGACGGGGAGAAGCCGGCCGCCAAAGAGCGCAGGGAGGGCCGCATCATCCGGGTCTGAGCTGCCTGAGAAAAACAGCACCGGGGCGGGGCATCCAGCAGGAGGAGGGCTCCCGCCCCGGTGCTGTTCTGCGCGGCCGGGCAGGCTGGCAGAGCCGGAGCAGGGGACGCAGGCTTAAGAGAATTTTTAGAGAACCTTTATAGAAATCTTAAGGGGAGAGGTATATAATAGGATAGATATAGAGGAGACGTAAATATACATGAAGAAAAGACAGAGAAATGTTAAGAAAAGAGTAGAGGAACAGAGTGAGAGAAGGAGCAGACGGATCCCCACGACCCGCTACGACCCGGACCCGGAAGCCGGGCTTACCTCCCAGCAGGTGCAGGAGCACCGGATGCACGGGTGGACCAATATCGCGGTAGACCCGCCGGCAAAGACCACGAAGGAAATCGTACATGAAAATGTGTTTACCTACTTCAACCTGATCTTTATCGTGCTGGGCATCCTGCTCTGCCTGGTGGGGTCCTTTCGGAATCTGACCTTTCTGCCGGTAGTCATCATCAACACCCTCATCGGTATCGTGCAGGAAGTGCGTTCCAAGAATGTCCTGGAAAAGATGAGCATGCTGAATGCGCCTCACGCCAGGGTGGTGCGGGACGGCAAAATAAAAAAGGTCAATTCGGAGGAGCTGGTGCTGGATGACATTGTCATTTTCGGCGCAGGAAACCAGATCTGTGCGGATGCTGTCGTCTCTTCCGGGGAGGTGCAGGTCAATGAGTCCCTGCTGACAGGAGAGTCTGATGAGATCACCAAGCGAAGAGGGGACAAGCTCATGTCCGGCAGTTTTGTGGTGTCCGGGGAATGCCGGGCCCGGCTGGACAAGGTGGGGGAGGATTCCTACATCTCCCGGCTGACCATAGAGGCCAAGGCCATGGACGATCAGGAACAGTCGGAGATGATCCGGTCTCTGGACAAGCTGGTCAAATGGGTGGGTATCATCATCATTCCCATCGGCCTGATCCTGTTTTCCCAGAGCTTCTTTTTCAACCATGAAGGATTTGCCCAGAGCGTCACCTCCATGGTGGCAGCAGTCATCGGCATGATCCCCGAGGGGCTGTACCTGCTTGCCAGCGTGGCCCTGGCAGTGAGCGCCATGCGGCTTGCCAGCCAGAAGGTGCTGCTCCACGATATGAAGAGTATCGAGACGCTGGCCAGGGTCAATGTGCTCTGTGTGGATAAGACGGGAACGATCACGGAAAATACCATGACAGTGAACCGGGTGGAGCCCACCTTGGATTACCGGGAGAAAGAGGAGGAGTATCCCCCTCTTGAGAAAATGCTGGGAGACTTTGCGGCGGCCATGAGCGAGGACAATATCACAATGGCTGCCCTGAAAGAGTATTTCCAGGAGAACACCGGGAAAAAGCCGGTGAGCCTCACCTCTTTTTCGTCGGCGGTAAAATACAGCAGCGTCACCTACAAAGACGGGGCCTATGTGCTGGGTGCGCCTGAGATGGTGCTGCGGGATGACTACGTGCTCTACGAGGCGGAGATCGAGCAGTTTACCAGGAAGGGATACCGAGTTCTCGTCTTTGGAAAATATGCGGGGGAGATCGACGGCAAACCCCTCACAGAAAAGGTTACGCCGCTGGGTTACGTGATGCTGTCCAACCCCATCCGGCAGAATGCGCCGGAGACTTTTGCCTACTTTGCAGAGCAGGGCGTGGACATCAAGGTGATCTCCGGGGACAACCCGGTCACTGTGTCGGAAGTGGCTTCCCAGGCCGGCATAGCGGGGGCAGAGAACTATGTGGACGCCAGCACGCTGAAGACGGACCAGGATGTGGCGGCAGCCATGAAAAAGTACACGGTCTTCGGGCGGGTGACGCCCAATCAGAAGCGGCAGTTTGTGAATGTGCTGAAAAGCCAGGGCAACACGGTAGCCATGACAGGGGACGGTGTCAACGACATTCTGGCCCTGAAGGATGCGGACTGCAGCATCGCCATGGCGTCGGGAAGCGAGGCCGCCTCCCAGGCAGCCCAGGTCGTGCTGCTGGAGTCAGACTTCTCCTGCATGCCCTCGGTGGTGCTGGAAGGGCGCAGGGTAGTCAACAACATTCAGCGGTCCGCCAGCCTGTTCCTTGTGAAAAATATATTTTCCCTCCTTCTGTCCGTGTTCTCGGCGGTGTTTATGATCACTTACCCGCTGGAGCCCTCCCAGATCTCGCTGATCAGTATGTTCACCATCGGCGTGCCGGCCTTCTTCCTGGCGCTGGAGCCCAATAAGAACCGGATACAGGGACATTTCCTGCCCAATGTATTTCTGAAGGCCCTGCCCGGCGGACTGACAGATGTGCTGATCGTGGGAGCATTGGTGATCTTCGGACAGACCTTTGAGGTGGGACAGAAGGACATTGCCACGGCGGCTACTATCCTGCTTGCCATTGTGGGATTTATGGTGCTGTGGAAGATCAGCCAGCCTATGAACCCCATCCGGATCGCTGTTCTGGTGGGCTGCGGCATTGCGCTTGTGTTCTCCAGCATCTACCTGGGAGATTTGTTTGCCATCACAGCCATGTCCACTAAGTGCATCATGCTCTTCATCGTCTTTTCCATAGCGGCGGAGCCCGTGTTCCGCTACCTGAGCTTTCTTGTGGAGGCCATCGGAAAATTCGGGAAGCGGCTGTTCCAGTGGCATGAGAAAAATAAAGGAAAGACAGCTTAGACATAAAAAAGAGTTCCACAGTGGAACTCTTTTTGCTTTGTGGAAAGTCCTGCATGCAGGATGCGCAGGCGGGAATGAACCTCAGCTGCGCCGCATAAATGTATTGATCACATGCAGAACGCCGTCCTCATCGTTGGACTTTGTGATGTAGTCCGCGCTGTCCAGCACAGGAGGCTGGGCGTTGGCCATGGCGACTCCCAGGCCGGCGGTCTCGATCATGGTGATGTCATTGTAACCGTCCCCGCAGCAGATCATCTGCTCTGTGGACAGGCCGATGCTGCCAAGAAGCTTCACCAGCGCGTGGGCTTTGTCCACACCTCTTGGCATGATCTCCAGGAAGAAGGGGTCGGAACAGTAGATGCTCAGATAGGACCGGAAATGCTGTGCCATGGCATCTTTCATCCGGCTGATCACCTCCGGCTCCCCGGTGGCCAGAAGTTTGTTGGCCTGCGGGGGAATGGCAGACAGGAAATCCGAACGCTCCAGGACAGGCATGTGGTTGATCCTGGATTCTAACTGTGTATAGCGGTTGGGATGTATCCCGGAGATGATGTGGTCTTCCGTGTAGGTCAGGATGTCCGCGCCGTCCCGGGCAAAGGCGGAGGCCAGGCGGAAGACATCCGGAAGCGCATCCTTTGGCAGACAGCGGTTGTACATCACCTCCCCGCTGCGGCAGTCTGTGATGCGGGCTCCGTTGAAGGAGAGGATGTAGCTGCCGTAGTCAGAAAGATGCAGCTGTCGGGCCAGGGGAACTACGCCTCTTGTGGGGCGCCCGCTTGCCAGGACTACCTTTTTCCCCATCTTCTGTATGTCGATCAGCGCCTCCAGCGTGGCCGGCGTGATCTCCTTTTTTGAGTTGGTCAGTGTGCCGTCCAGATCAAGGACGAGAACCTGATAATCCATGGTCTGTTCTCCTTTGTGGAATTTCCTACAGCTCCTGCAGCGCCTGTACGATCCCGCTGAAGCCAAGGCTGTTGGAGGCTTTTACAAGGACATTGTCCCCCTCCTTTATCAGTTCCCCGAGATGAGGGATGAGATCGTCCTTTGTGGCGAACCAGTGCGTCTCTATCCGGGAACCGGCATCCTCTATGCCCCGGATGATCTCTTTTGCCAGTTCATCCACGGCGATCACCATGTCTGTCCCGGATGCGGCCAGGTAAGTGCCTACCTCATAGTGGAGCTCTTTCTCGTTATGACCCAGCTCGCCCATTTTTCCAAGGACAGCCACTCTGCGGCCGATCCCAAGACCCAGCACATCGATGGCAGCCTTCATGGAAACCGGGTTGGCGTTGTAGCAGTCGTCCAGGATAATGACTTTGTCTGTCTGGATGATGTTGTTCCTGCCCGGCAGGAAGGGAAGGTGCTCAATGCCGTATTTGATCTGTTCGCTGCTAAGACCCAGCACGTATCCCACTGCCGCCCCTGCAAGAGCGTTGGATACCATGTGGGATCCGGGGGTGGGGACCAGACAGGAAAACTGTCCGCCGGGTGTGTGGATAATGCAGGAAGAGCCCTTCAGGCCCTGGGACTGTATGTCTGTGGCATACACATCGCAGTCCGGCGATGTGCCGTAGAAGAGGGGGGTTACGCCCTTCACAGGTCCGACGGTGGACAGGAGAGGGTCATCTCCGTTGAGGACGATGGAGCCGCCCGGCTTCATGTCCTGGAACATCTGTGTCTTTTCCTGCATGATGCCCTCCTGGGTCTTGAGGAATTCCAGGTGGGCCACACCGATGTTGGTGATCACGCACACATCAGGCTGGGCCACGGTGGAGAGTTTGCGCATCTCACCGAAATGGTTGATGCCCATCTCCAGGACAGACACCTCATTTTCCTCCTTCAGGTCAAAGACAGTCAGGGGAAGGCCGGACTCGCTGTTCAGGTTCCCCTGGGTCTTGTGTACATTGAACTTCTGCGCCAGGACGGATGCGATCATCTCCTTTGTGCTGGTCTTTCCCACACTGCCGGAGATGCCCACTACTTTGAGGTCAAAAGAGTCCCGGTACAGCTTTGCAATGTCCAGAAGGGCCTGGGCGGTGGACTCTACCCGGATATAGGGGAAGGGGACTTCGCCCAGATCCTGCTCAGACACGGCGCACAGAGCGCCTGCGTCCATGACAGAGGGGATGAAAGAATGTCCGTCCACCCGCTCTCCTTTGATGGCTACAAACACATCCTCCGGGCCGGCTTTCCGGCTGTCGATGACCACGTGGGCGGCCTCCCGGGAGAGGAGGCTGTCGCTGCCGTGGTATGTGCCGCGGCAGGCCCTGGTTATATTTTCTATTGTGAGATTTTTCATGTTTCTCTCCTATCTGTATCTGGCGTCCATGGATTTTTCAATGATCTGCTCACAGAACTCGCCGTATTCGTATCCGGCTGCCTTTGCCGCTTTGGGCAGGAGGCTGGCGTTTGTCATGCCGGGCAGTGAATTGACTTCCAGGCAGTAGAAACGGCCTGTGTGATTGTCCACGATGAAATCTGCTCTGCAGTATACGTTCAGGCGGAGAGCCTCTGCGGCCAGCACGCCGGTCTTCTGTATGGCCTCTGTAGTCTCTTTGTCCACGGAGGTAGCGGGGCAGATCTCGGAAGCACCGCCGCTCTGGTACTTGTGCACATAGTCAAACACGCCTCCGTCGGGAATGATCTCCACAAGGGGAAGTGCCTTGCCGTCAAAAATGCCGCAGGCATATTCCCGGCCATCGATGAAGGGCTCAATGACTACTTCGTCCTCCTTTTCAAAAGACAGACGCATGGCCTCCCGGAATTCCTCCTCCGTGTGGGCAAAGTGCACACCGATGCTGGATCCCCCGGAGCAGGGTTTGACTACCAGGGGAAGGGGGATCTGGAGCGCTTCCAGGGAAATGTCCTTATCCCTGCGGGAAATGTGTGTGCCGTAGGGAGTGGGGACGCCGGCAGAGTGGAAGAGATCTTTCGTGACGCCCTTATCCATGGAGAGCGCGCATCCCAGTGAGTCGGGACCTGTGTAGCGGATCCCCAGAGTGTCAAAAGCAGCCTGCAGCTTGCCGTTCTCACCCAGTCCTCCGTGAAGGGCCAGGAAGGTGATGTCGGCCAGACTGCACAGCTCCAGCACGTTGGGGCCCAGGTAGCTGGGGGAATCCCCGGGGCGGGATGCCCAGAGGGCGTCGAGGTCCGGCTCGGACACCTGGATACCGGTGGCGATCTCAAGGCCGCCTCCCGGCAGGGTGAACACATCCTCCAGGTTCTCGGGCGCATCCTCAAGTCCGAGGAAGGCATCCAGAAGGTAGGCGTTATGTCCTCGCTCCCGGAGCGCACGGCAGATACTGCCTCCGGAGCTCAGGGATACATCCCGCTCGTTGCTGTAGCCGCCTGCCAGTACAATAATATTCATAGAAATAAATCCTCCTTAAAAATAAAACCTGTTAATCCATATCCATCTGATCCAGCAGGGATTTCTTCACCTCGTAGAGGCTGTCAGACAGGTCCACGTAGACCTGATGGGGGTAGAAGAGACGCTTTGTCTCCTCCCACAGGGTCTTTTTTTCCTGTCTGCAGTATTCCGCTATCTCCATGACAGAGGGTGACTGGTACACGCACTCTCCATTCCGGAAAATGGGTACAAGGATCTCCCGCATGGTGTAGGAGCCACCCGGCAGCTTTGTCTTCTTCCACGTGTCGATGGGGTCAAATATGAGTAGGTCCTTCTCGGTGTCGTAGGTCTCATCCGCAAAGCAGATGAGGTCCGCTCTGACCTTCCCCGTGGGCTTGTCGTAGATGCGGAAGACAGTCTTGTTCCCCGGGTTCGTGATCTTCTCCGTATTCTCGGAAATCTTGATCTTGGGCACAAACTGTCCCGACTCATCCTGGATGGCCGCCAGCTTGTAGACGCCGCCGAAGGATGGGCAGTCCTTTGAGGTGATCAGGTTGGTGCCCACACCCCAGGAGGTGATAGCCGCCTGCTGCATCTTCAGGTCGTGGAGCAGGTACTCATCCAGATCGTTTGACGCGGAGATCACCGCGTCTGTAAAGCCCGCCTCGTCCAGCATGGTCCTGGCCTTCTTGGACAGGTAGGCCAGATCGCCGCTGTCCAGGCGGATACCGTACTTTTTCATGGAAACCCCTGCGGCCCGCATCTCACTGAAGACGCGGATGGCGTTGGGAACTCCGGATTTCAGTGTGTCGTAGGTGTCCACAAGGAGGATGCAGTTGTCCGGGTAGAGCTGGGCGTAGGCCTTGAAGGCGGTGTACTCATCCGGGAAGCTCATGATCCAGCTGTGGGCGTGAGTGCCGAGAACAGGCACGTCAAAGCGCTGGCCGGCCAGCACGTTGGAGGTGCCGATACAGCCGCCGATGATGGCGGCCCGGGCGCCGTAGAGCCCTGCGTCAGGGCCCTGGGCCCGGCGCAGGCCGAACTCCATGATACCGTCGCCGCCCGCCGCAAACACGACCCGGGAGGCCTTTGTGGCGATGAGGCACTGGTGGTTGATGATGTTGAGGATGGCAGTCTCCACAAGCTGGGCCTCCATGATGGGCGCGATCACTTTCAGGATCGGCTCTTTGGGGAAGATGACCGTCCCCTCGGGGATGGCGTAGATATCTCCGGTAAAGTGGAACCCGCTCAGGTAGTGGAGGAAATCTTCGCTGAACATACCCAGGCTGCGCAGGTAGTCCACGTCCTCGTATGTGAAATTCAGATTTTTTACGTACTCAATGACCTGCTCCAGGCCCGCACAGATGGAGTAGCCTCCATTGCTGGGGTTCTGGCGGAAGAATACATCGAAGATGACGGTCTCGTTCTGCCCTTTTTCATAGTATCCCTGCATCATGGTAAGCTCGTAGAAGTCCGTCAGCAGGGTCAAATCATGTCTGCTCATTGTTCTCTTTTTTAAACTCCTTTGTATTTGTTGTAGCTGAAAAAGTTATCCCAATTATAGCACCATAAGAGGGAAAAGTAAAAACAAAGTAAAAATTATACAAGGGACTGATTCCTGATGATGGTCTCCTGGATGATATTGTGGCAGTAGTCTCCCAGGTGCTGCCGGGTCTGCTTGTCAAGCTGGTCGGGATAAATGGGTTTTCCGTACTCCAGCACCACGTGGGTCTTGCGCACAAAGGGGAGATGACCCTCAAAGATGGCCTGGGTGTTGTTCATGGACATGGGGATGATGGCGCAGCCGGTCTTCTCGGCGATCTTCAGAGCCCCGTCCTTAAAGGGGAGCATGGAAAGCTCCTCCCCTGTGTTTCTCGTACCCTCGGGGAAAATGCAGATGGAGATACCGCTTTTTACATATTCTATGGCCTGCAGGATGGTCTTAAGCCCCTCTTTTGGAGTGCTCCGGTCAAGGAACAGGCAGTACAGATTTTTCATCCAGTCCCGCAGCAGAGGATAGCGGAGCATCTCTTTTTTCGCCACATACCCGGTCAGCCGCCGACATCTGGAATAGGTCAGAAGGATATCAAAATAACTCCTGTGATTTCCTATATAAAGGACCGGCTCATCGGGCACATTCTCCTCCCCGATGACGGTTACTTTCACACCTGCTATTTTCAGCATCAGGCGGAACGTCCACTGCACCATCCGAAGGCAGGAGTAATCTTTGGCTCTCCGGTTCACAAGCCCCACAAAGTATTCCACGATGAGAACCGGTATGCCGACTATGAGATAAATAAAAAGTACGATCGCAATAGCAATAAATCTTATCATGATTTCGAAAACCTTTCTTCTGTTTCTTTTGTGTACATCATAAGCATCTTACCATAAAACTGTCATTTTTCAAAGGGGTGGCGTGTATGATAATAGAGAGAATATCCATAGGGTGAAGCCATGAAAAGACGCAGGATACTGTGTGTGTTTTCTGCGCTGGTCCTGCTCCTGTCCGGGTGCAGCGTCCGCCGCATAGACGGGGAGAAAAAGCAGGATCTGGATTATAAGACGCTGGATCGCCTGGGGATTCCGGAGAAACTCTGGAAGGAAGTGGAGGAGAAAAAAGAGGAGCCCTTTCTCCTGGCATACGGGGACGGCGAGCAGCTGTACATAGCTATGGGTTATGGGGAGCAGGAGAGCGGCGGGTACAGTATCCAGATAGAAGAGGTCTGTGAGACGGAAGACGCAGTCTGCATCCGCACCTGCCTGACAGGGCCGGATGAGGGGGAGAAGGTGTCGCAGGAGCCGGATTGTCCATATGCGGCCGTGGCGACAGAGTATACGGAAAAAAGAATTCTGTGGGAGAGGTAAGGAGGAGTAAAAATGGAGCAGATCAAAAAGACGGTCCGGGCAGGCCGGATCGGACCTGGTGTGACAGATCAGTTTTATGTAGATGAAGACATCAATATTCCGGAGGCGAAGTACGATGCCGCCAGAGTTGTGTACAGCAGTGGAAGAATCCATGTGGAGGATATACGTCCGGCTGAACACTATGCCAGAGTGACAGGGAGGCTATCCTATCAGATCCTCTATGAGACGGAGGATGGCGGGGGACAGCTGTCCTCACTTGCCGGCAGGCTGCCTTTTGAGGAGATGGTATACATGGAGGAGGAGCCAAAGGACCAGCTGTTTGTCCGGGGGGCTACGGCAGAGGTCAGCGTAACCCTGATCAATTCCCGGAAGATGAATCTGAAGGCTTCTGTGGATCTGACCATCGGGTCTGAGGGGGCGGAGGAAGAACAGATCACGGCGGACATGGAGGAAGAGTCCACCATCTACAAGAAATTTTCCGAGAGGGAGATCCTGGAACTGTGCACGGTACAGAAAGATGTGTACCGCATCAAGGAGGAGATCCATCTGCCGGCAGCCAGGGAAAATATCGGCACCCTCCTTCTGGGGGAGAGCGCCCTTCGGAAACTGGATACCAGGCTGGAAGATGGGGGACTGGTGCTGCGGGGCGAGCTGCAGGTCTTCTGTCTCTATGAGTCCCAGAATATGAAGACAGAGTGGGTGGAGCAGAGCGTGCCCTTTGAGGGCCGCCTGTCCTGCGAGGGGGCAGGAGAGGAGATGTACCACTGTGTGTACGCTTCCCTGGGAGATGACAGCATAGAGGCCCGGCTGGACGAAGACGGGGAGGTGCGCATCTTTGGCGTGGAGGCGTCCCTGGAAGTGCGCTGCACGGTCTACAGAGAGGAGAAGATCCGCATCCTGGAAGATCTGTATGCGCCCGGGAGAAAGCTGACACCTGAGAGGGAGGAAGTGATCCTGGAAAGCCTTGTCATGCAGAACCACTCGAAGTGCAGGCTGACAGAGCAGCTGAGCCTGCCGGAGATCCGGGAGGGAACTTTACAGATCTGCCACAGCAGCGGCTTCCTGCAGATGGAGCCGGCCCAGATCCAGGACGGGGAGATCCGGGCGGAAGGCGTCCTGAATGTAATGTTCCTGTATGTGAGGGCGGACGATGAACAGCCCTTCGGCATCTGGCAGGGAATGGTACCTTTCTCCCACTCCATTGAGTGCAGCGGCGCCTCTGAGGAGATGCGCTGTGATATCGAGGGCAGCCTGGAGCAGCTCTCTGTCAGCCTCCTGGGAAACGGGGAGGCTGAGGTAAAGGCGGCTCTCTCCTTCCAGGTATTTTTGAGGAAGCCGGAGAGGGTGGATAACATCCTGGATGTAAGCGAGCAGCCGGTGGACGCAAAAGAACTGGAAAATGCGCCCGGCATTGTGGGCTACATTGTAAAAGAGGGAGATACGCTGTGGGATCTGGCCCGGCGGTACAATACCACGGAGGAGGGGATCAGAGAAGTCAACGATATAAAAGAAGGAACATTGAGGCCGGGAGACAGGTTATTGATTTTTAAAGAAAACATGGGTATACTGTAAGTACACTGTATACAAGATACAAGGAGAGTACAATGGATAAACTGGAGTTGAAAGCACTGGGTAAGATCAATCTGGGACTTGATATCCTGGGCCGGAGGGAAAACGGCTACCACGATGTCAGGATGGTCATGCAGACGGTCTATCTCTACGACCGCGTGACCCTGGAAAAGACGCGGGAGCCGGGCATCGAAATATCCACAAATCTGTCCTATCTTCCGGTCAATGAAAACAATATTGCCTACAAAGCGGCAGATCTTCTGCAGCGGGAGTTTGGGATCAGAGAGGGCATTCGGATCACGCTGGAGAAGCACATCCCGGTGGCAGCCGGGATGGCGGGGGGAAGTTCCAACGCGGCAGCTGTGCTCTTCGGCATGAATCGAATGTTTGATCTGGGACTGTCTGAGCAGGGACTGAAGGACAGAGGCGTGACGCTGGGCGCGGATGTGCCCTACTGCATCATGCGGGGGACGGTCCTGGCAGAGGGGATCGGCGAGATCCTGACGCCTCTTCCTCCGCTGCCAAAGTGCTATGTGCTGATCGCAAAGCCGCCCCTTTCTGCGTCCACAAAGACCGTGTATGAGAAGATCGACAAGGAGGGCGTGGGGAGCCATCCGGACATCGACGGTATCCTTGCGGGACTTCAGGAGGGAGATCTGCAGCAGGTGGCAGACAGCATGGGAAACGTGCTGGAGCAGGTTATGCTGGAGGAGTATCCGGTGCTTCGAAAGATCAAGGACGTGATGATAGGAGCCGGCGCCCTGAATGCCATGATGAGCGGAAGCGGCCCGACTGTGTTCGGGATCTTTACATCCCGGGGTAAGGCCAAGGCGGCGGCAGCCAGGCTGAAGAGACAGACGCCTGTGAAGCAGGCCTATGTCACGAATGTACACAATGTCAGGAGGAAATAAATGAAGGAACCGAATTTTGAAGTCAGTATGAATGAGTACCTGCCTCTGCGGGATGTGGTATTCAACACACTGCGGCAGGCCATTTTGAGGGGGGAACTCAAACCTGGAGAGCGGCTCATGGAGATCCAGCTGGCCAACAGGCTGGGGGTCAGCCGGACGCCTATCCGGGAGGCCATCCGGAAGCTGGAACTGGAGGGACTTGTGCTGATGATCCCCCGCAAGGGCGCTGAGGTGGCGGAGATCACGGAGAAGAGCCTGCGGGATGTGCTGGAGGTGCGCCGGGCGCTGGAAGAGCTGGCGGTGGAGCTGGTGTGTGAGAAGATCACAGATGAGCAGATCCAGGATCTGAAGGGCGCTGCTGAGGACTTTAAAGCCTCCCTGAAAGAGGGAGATATCACCCGCATTGCGGAGGCGGATGTAAAGTTCCACGATGTCATCTACATGGCCACAGATAACCAGAAGCTGATCCAGCTGCTCAACAATCTGAGAGAGCAGATGTACCGTTACAGGGTGGAATATCTGAAGCGGTCAGATTTTCACCAGCAGCTCATTGATGAGCACGAGGAGATCATAGAGACTATCGAGAACGGACAGAAGGAGAGGGCTGTGCAGGTGGTGTGCCAGCACGTGGACAATCAGGTGGAAGCGGTGATGGACACCATCCGGACAAAAAAGTAGGAACTGCGGCAGGCTGCAGAGAAAAATGGCAGCAGCCTTGTATAAAAGCCTGAAAAAATGTGAAGACTCCTGATAGATCCCAAATGGGAGCAGTCAGGAGGTACATAGCATGAAGAATAACCGTTATTATATAGGAAAGAGAAAGAAGGAAGCCATCTGTCTTGGCATTGCCCTCCTGTGCGGAGAGCTGCTGACGGGGTTCCTTCTTGTGCAGAGAGGGATGCTGGTGGAAGCCAGGGCCAGGAGAGCCGGCCAGGAGCTGAGCCGGGAGGTGCTCCGCTTTCACGTGCTGGCGGACAGCGACGGGGAAGCAGATCAGCAGAGGAAGATGGAAGTGAAGGAGGCCCTTCTGGATTACATGGAAGGGGAGCTCCCGCAGGAGGCGAACCTGGAGGAGACATGCTCCTGGGTGCGGGACAACCTGGACGAACTGGAGAGGACCGCGGAGGAGACACTCCGGGAGGCGGGCTGCTCGGATGAGGCCAGGGCGGAGCTTGTGCGGGACTATTTCCCGGAGAAGACCTACGGGGATGTGACCTTCCCGGAGGGAGAGTACACAGCCCTCCGAGTCCGCATCGGAGAGGGACAGGGACACAACTGGTGGTGCTGCCTCTACCCTTCTCTTTGCTTTACAGACGCGGTGACCGCCCATGTGCCTGAGGAGGAGAAAGAGCAGCTGGGACGTGTCCTTGGGGAAGACGAATACGAGATGATCACAGCTTACTCAGACTTTAAGGTCAAATGGTTTTTCTTCGGCGGAGACAGATAGATCATACTTGAGAGGAAAAAAGGAACATGACAGAATTTTTGATCAGACATTTCGTGAAGGACTATGAGCAGACAGAGAAGGTGTCCGTCCGCACCCAGTATGGAACGCTGGCGTCGGTGGTGGGCATCTTCTGCAATGTGCTGCTCTTTGCGGCCAAGGCGGTGATCGGACTTCTGATGCACAGCATCTCCGTCACAGCGGACGCGTTCAACAACCTGTCCGACGCCGCATCCTCCGTCATCGGGCTGATCGGGGTGAAGATGGCGGGAAAACCGGCGGACAGTGAGCACCCCTTCGGACACGGAAGGATGGAGTACATAACAGCCCTGGTGGTCTCCTTCCTTGTGATCGAGGTGGGATTTACTTTCTTCAAGGACGCCATCGGCAGGATCAGAGAACCCCAGCCCATGGAATTTGGCATGGTCTCTGTGCTGATTCTCCTGCTGTCCATCTGCGTCAAGCTGTGGATGAGTATTTTCAACAGGAAGCTGGGAAAAAGGATCGACTCCAAAGTCCTGCTGGCCACAGCGGCGGACGCCATCGGGGATGTCATCACCACGGCAGCCACGGTGTTCTCCCTTCTGTTTTTCGGCTTCACGGGCCGGAACATTGACGGCTTCATCGGACTGTGCGTGTCCCTGGTTGTCATGTGGGCGGGTATCGGCATTGCCCGGGATACATTGAAGCCGCTTTTGGGAGAGGCCATCGATCCGGCAGATTACAAAAAGATATCCGGTTTCGTGGAGAGCTATGAGGGGATCGTGGGGAGCCACGACCTGATCGTACATAACTACGGCCCCGGCCGGAATATGGCGTCCATCCACGCCGAGGTGCCCAACGATGTGGACATAGAGACATCCCATGAGATCATCGACCGGATCGAGAGGGACGCGGTGAGGCAGCTGGGCGTCTTCCTCGTCATCCACATGGATCCGGTGGAGACAAAGGACGAAAAGATCCTGGCCGTCATGAGCCAGGTGCAGGAGACGGTGAGCGGGATCGACCCGGATGTTTCCATCCATGACCTGCGGGTGGTGGAGGGAAAGGAGCGGATCAATGTGATCTTTGACATGGTCATCCCCTACCGCTACACGGAGGAAGAAGAGAGAGAACTGACAAAAAAAGTGAGAAAACAGCTCCAGCAGATCGATCACAGATACCAGTGTGTGATCACGACTGAGAAGAGCTACATAGCACAGGGAGAGGAAGAGTAACATGTATGCATTTGACAGCAGGGTAAGGTTCAGCGAGGCAGACCACCACGAGACCATCACCCTTCCGGGGATCATCAACTATTTCCAGGACTGCAGCATTTTTCACTCGGAGGATATCGGCCTTGGGATCGATTATCTGAAAGAAAAGAAGCGGGCGTGGGTGCTGACTTCCTGGCAGATCATCGTGGACAGGTATCCCAGGATCGGGGAGAAGATCAAAGTGGGCACCTGGGCCACCGAGTTCAACGGCCTTTACGGCCACAGAAATTTCTGTATGTGGGATGAAAAAGGAGAGCGAGCGGCCTGTGCCAATTCTATCTGGGCCTTTATGGACCTGGAGAGAGGACGCCCGGCAAAGCCCCTGCCGGAGGACATCGAAAAGTACGGTACGGAGGCGCCCCTTGAGATGGAGTACGCATCCAGAAAGATCAGGCTTCCGGAGGAGCTGGAGGAAGGCACCGCCTTTCCGGTGCGCAAATATCATATTGACACCAACGAGCATGTGAACAATTGCCAGTATGTGCAGATGGCCCTGGAGACACTCGGAGAAGAGCTGCTTGTGAGAAAGGTAAGGGTAGAGTACAAAAGATCCGCTGTGCTGGGAGACATGATCTGTCCCAGGACGGCAAGAGAAGAAGAAAGGACAGTTGTGGAGCTGTGCAATGCGGAGGGAAAACCGTACGCAGTTGTGGAACTGACAGGAGAAAAGAGATGTTAGAAGAAGGATTAGGGAAAAAACAGACGCTGGCCGTTGTGAAAAAGACGGAGTTCGGCGTGTATCTGGGGACAGAGGAAGAGAGGGTGCTGCTTCCGAGAAAGCAGGTGCCGGAGGGCACGCAGGTGGGAGATGAGATAGAAGTTTTCCTGTACCGGGATTCAAAAGACCGTCTGATCGCCACCACCAATGAGCCCAAAATACAGCTTGGGGAAGTGAAGCTTCTCCGGGTGAAGGACACAGGAGCTATTGGCGCATTTCTGGACTGGGGGCTGGAGAAGGATCTCTTCCTCCCCTTCAAGCAGCAGACGGCGAAAGTGAAAAAGGGAGACCAGTGTCTTGTCAGCCTCTACGTGGACAAGAGCGGGAGACTGTGCGCCACCATGAAGGTGTACGACAAGCTGGAGAAAAAGTCCCCCTACAAAAAAGATGACAGAGTCACAGGCATTATTTATGAGAAGAGCCTGAATTTCGGCCTTTTTGTGGCAGTGGACGACCGGTACTGCGCGCTCATCCCCAAGAGGGAGGCCTCGGGCAGGTACAAAGTGGGCGACCGGATAGAAGCGCGGGTGACAGATGTGAAGCCGGATGGAAAGCTGGACTTAAGTCTGCGTGAGAAAGCTTTCATCCAGATGGACAGAGATGCGGAGGCTGTGATGGAAAAGCTTATAGCGAACGGCGGGGAGCTGCCTTTCACGGACAAGGCTGACCCGGAGCTGATCCGCGCGGAGTTCGGTTTTGGAAAGAACGCTTTTAAGCGTGCGGTGGGTCGTCTTCTCAAAGAGGGCAAGATCGAGATCCGGGAAAAAAGCATTGCAATCCGGTAAAATATGGTTATAATGATGGGTAGATGGGGAAAACCTCATCGCTGAGCAAATTTGCAGAAAGGAATGTAGAACTATGAAAGTACAGAACATTACAGATATCGACAAGTTTTTTAAAGTGATTGACGACTGCAAAGGAAAAGTGGAGCTGGTGACAGGCGAGGGAGACAGACTGAACCTGAAGTCCAAGCTGTCCCAGTATGTGTCCATGGCCAACATCTTCTCAGGCGGCGAGATCCCGGAGCTGGAGATCATCGCATACGAGAAAGAGGATATTGACAGACTGGTCAATTTTATGATCAACGGCTAGAAATGATTTTGCGGACGGTTCTCCCGGAAGAGAGGACCGTCTTTTTTGTACTCATTTATCGCATCTGTCCGAAGGACGACTGCCTTAAATGAGCTTCTTGCGCCTCCCTTTTATTCGTAGTACAATGTTTCCAGGTTCACCACCTGCCGGGTGGGATGAATGGAAAGGATATACGGTGAAAATATGAGTTTTGCACATCTGCACGTCCACACAGAGTACAGTCTGCTGGACGGATCCAATAAAATAAAGGAATGTATTTCCCGGGTGAAGGAGCTGGGCATGGACAGCGTGGCCATCACCGACCACGGAGTCATGTACGGCGTCATTGACTTCTACAAGGCGGCAAAGGCCGCGGGGATCAAGCCGGTCCTTGGCTGTGAAGTCTACGTGGCCCCGGGCTCCCGGTTTGACAAGGAGGCCAGGGGAAACAGCGAGAGCAGATACTATCATCTTGTGCTGCTGGCAGAGAACGATACAGGATACCACAATCTGATGAAGCTGGTCTCCCGGGGATTTACGGAGGGCTACTACTACAAGCCCAGGGTGGACATGGAGCTCCTGGAGGAATTCCACGAGGGGATCATAGCCCTCAGCGCCTGCCTGGCGGGAGAAGTGGCGAGAAATATCGGCCAGGGCCTCTACGAGGAGGCAAAGGAGGCGGCCCTGCGTTATGAGAAGATTTTCGGGAAGGGAAACTTCTTCCTGGAGCTCCAGGACCACGGCATGTCCCAGCAGCAGATGGTGAACCAGGCTCTCGTGCGAATGAGCCGGGAGACGGGCATCGAGCTGGTGGCCACCAACGACGTCCACTACACCTACGAGGACGACGTGAAGCCCCACGACATCCTCCTCTGCCTCCAGACAGGGAAAAAGTTGGCAGATGAGGACCGGATGCGCTACGAGGGCGGCCAGTACTACATCAAGTCCGAGGAGGAGATGCGGGAGCTCTTCCCCTATGCCCTGGAGGCGCTGGAAAATACCCAGAAGATCGCTGACCGGTGCAATGTGGAGATCGAGTTCGGCGTGACCAAGCTGCCCAAATACGATGTGCCGGAAGGATACACGTCCTGGGAGTACCTGAATGAGCTCTGCTACAGTGGGCTGGAGCAGAGATACAGCCCTGTCACGGAGGAGCTGAAAGAACGGCTGAAGTACGAGCTGTCTGTTATTCACGACATGGGGTATGTGGACTACTTCCTGATCGTGTGGGATTTTATCAAATACGCCAGGGACAACAACATCATGGTGGGCCCCGGCCGTGGATCCGCCGCCGGAAGCATTGTGGCCTACTGCCTGGGCATTACCAGCATCGACCCCATCCGGTACCAGCTCCTCTTTGAGCGGTTCCTCAACCCGGAGCGTGTGTCCATGCCGGATATTGACGTGGATTTCTGTTTTGAGAGAAGGCAGGAAGTCATAGACTATGTGGTGCGCAAGTACGGCTCTGACCGGGTGGTGCAGATCGTCACCTTCGGTACCCTGGCAGCAAGGGGCGTCCTCAGGGATGTGGGCAGGGTCATGGATCTGCCCTACGCCTTTGTGGACACCATCGCGAAAATGGTTCCCACGGAGCTGAACATTACCCTGGACAAGGCCCTGGCCATGAACCCGGAACTGAAAAAGCTGTACCAGGAAGACGACCAGGTGCGGGAGCTCATTGACATGTCCAAGAGGCTGGAGGGACTGCCCAGGCACACCTCCATGCACGCCGCCGGCGTGGTGATCAGCCAGAAGGCGGTGGACGAGTATGTGCCGCTCTCCCTTGGCTCGGATGGCTCCGTGACTACCCAGTTCACTATGACCACGCTGGAGGAGCTGGGGCTTCTGAAAATGGATTTCCTGGGCCTTCGGACTCTGACTGTGATCCAGAACGCGGTGGAGCTGGCCCGCAGGAGCACGGGAAAAGACATCGACATACACCGCATTGATTACAATGACAAAGCGGTGCTGGATTCCATCGGAACCGGAAAGACGGACGGCGTCTTCCAGCTTGAGAGTTCCGGGATGAAGAGCTTCATGAAGGAGCTGAAGCCTCAGAGCCTGGAGGACATCATTGCCGGGATCTCCTTGTACCGGCCCGGCCCCATGGACTTCATTCCCCAGTATATCAAGGGGAAAAACAACCCGGAGCTGATCACCTACGACTGCCCCCAGCTTGAGCCCATCCTGGCGCCCACCTACGGGTGTATCGTCTACCAGGAGCAGGTCATGCAGATCGTCCGGGACCTGGCCGGCTACACCCTGGGCCGCAGCGACCTTCTGCGTCGCGCCATGTCCAAGAAAAAGGGCGATGTCATGCAGAAAGAGCGGCAGAACTTTGTCTACGGCAATCCGGAGGAGGGAGTGCCCGGCTGCGTTAACAACGGCATAGACGAGAAGACGGCCAACAAGATCTACGACGAGATGATCGATTTTGCAAAATATGCCTTTAATAAATCCCACGCAGCGGCCTACGCGGTGGTGTCCTACCAGACAGCTTATCTGAAATACTACTATCCGGTGGAATTTATGGCAGCCCTTATGACATCCGTGATTGAAAATCCGTCAAAAGTGGCGGAATACATTTACAGCTGCCGTCAGATGGGGATCGCTATCCTGCCCCCGGACATCAACAAAGGAGAGGGGAATTTCTCCGTGGACGGAGGCAGCATCCGGTACGGTCTTGCGGCTATTAAGAGCATCGGCAGGCCGGTGATCCAGTCCATCATCACGGAGAGGGAGACAAGCGGCCTGTTCCGCAGCCTGAAAGATTTCATTGAGAGAATGTCCGGAAAGGATGTGAACCGGCGCACCATCGAGAACTTTATCAAGGCGGGAGCCTTTGATGGCCTGGGCGGCACGAGAAGGCAGTTCATGGCCATCTATGTGCAGATCCTGGACCAGGTGAACCAGGAGAAAAAGTACTCCATGACCGGACAGATGTCCCTGTTTGACCTGGTGGATGAGGAGCAGAAGAAGGAGTTTGATATTCCCTTGCCGGATGTGGGAGAGTACGACAAGGAGACGAAGCTGGCCTTTGAAAAAGAGGTCATCGGCGTGTACCTGACAGGCCATCCCCTGGAAGACTACGAGGAGAAGTGGAAGAAAAATATCACAAGGACCACCCTTGACTTCCAGATCGACGATGAGACCGGGCGCTCCAAGGTGCGGGACGGCGTCAAGGAGACGGTGGGAGGCATGATCACGGCCAAGACTATCAAGCACACGAAAAACAACAAGATGATGGCGTTCCTGACGTTGGAAGATCTGGCCGGCACGGTGGAGATCGTGGTGTTCCCCAGGGATTACGAGAAATACCAGCGGATGCTGGGGCAGGATGACAAGGTGTTTATCCGGGGCAGGGTCTCGGAGGAGGACGACGCTCCCAGCAAGTTGATCTGCGAGAATGTGGTGCCCTTTGAGCAGACGAAGAAGGAACTCTGGATCCAGTACAAGGACAAAGCGGCATACATGGAAGACGAGGAGCATCTCTTTGATATGCTCCGGGCTTCCGACGGCGACGATTCCGTGGTTATCTACTGCCGGGCAGAGAAAGCAGTGAAAAGACTCCCGCCAGGGAAGAATATTTATATCGAACCAGGTATACTGAGCAGATTGACGAATTATTTCGGGGAAAGTTGTGTAAAAGTTGTAGAAAAACCCATTGAAAGCCTAAAGTAGATAATGTAGAATGATAAAGAATAAGAGAAAGAAAAATCCCAAACTATGAATACACGACAAATGGAGGAAAAGTCATGGCAGAGAATAAGGTAATTCGTACGATTGGAGTTTTGACTAGCGGCGGAGATGCGCCGGGAATGAATGCTGCCATTCGTGCGGTGGTAAGAACGGCATTAGGGAAAGGTGTCAAGGTGAGAGGTATCCGCAGAGGTTACCAGGGACTCCTTGATGAAGAGATCATAGATCTGACAGCAAGAGATGTATCTGATACGATCCAGAGAGGCGGTACGATCCTGCAGACAGCCCGCTGCGAGGAGATGCGTACAGAAGAAGGACAGCAGAAAGCAGCAGCGATCTGTAAGAAATACGGCATCGACGGCCTGGTAGTCATCGGCGGAGACGGATCCTTCGCAGGTGCACAGAAGCTGGCTAACCTGGGTGTAAACACAGTGGGTATTCCGGGAACCATCGACCTGGATATCGCCTGTACAGAGTACACCATCGGATTTGACACTGCGGTAAACACAGCTATGGAAGCGATCGACAAAGTAAGAGACACATCTACTTCCCACGAGAGATGTTCCATCATCGAGGTTATGGGAAGAGACGCCGGATGGCTGGCACTTTGGTGCGGTATTGCCAACGGCGCAGAGAGGATCCTTCTTCCTGAGGAACACGACTTTGATGAGAAAGCGATCATCGAGGATATCAAGGAGTGCCGGAAACGCGGCAAGAAGAACTACATCATCATCAATGCGGAAGGTATCGGCGGATCCATCGAGCTGGCCAAGAGGATCGAGGCAGCTACAGGCATGGAGGCAAGAGCGACCATCCTGGGACACATGCAGAGAGGCGGAAGCCCCACATGTAAGGACCGCGTGTATGCTTCCATCATGGGCGCAAAGGCAGTGGATCTTCTTCTGGAAGGCAAAAGCAACCGCGTAGTCGGATACCGGGGAGGCGAGTATGTGGACTTCGATATCAACGAAGCCCTGAACATGCAGAAAGGTATCCCGGCTTATCAGTATGAAATTGCAAGAGAGCTGGCACTGTAAATGACAAAGGATGTATTGATCAGTATTTCCGGACTCCACTTCGGCACAGAGGAGGAGAACGGAGAGGGTGAACCGGTGGAGATCATCACGCCGGCAGTCTATTACCTGAAAAATGACAGGCACTACGTGCTCTACGACGAGGTTGTGGAGGGCGTGCCCGGTACGGTCAAAAATACGATCAAGATCAACGGGGACAGTCTGTTTGAGCTTCGCAAGAGCGGGCTGGCCAATGCCCGCATGGTGTTTGAGAAGGGAAGGATGAATATGACTTCCTACCAGACGCCCTTTGGCGAAATGATGGTGGGGATCCACACGAGGGACATCACCACAGAAGTCGCCGAAGACAGAATCGATGTGCATATCAGTTATGCCCTGGATATCAACAGCGAGCCCCTGTCTGACTGTGAGATTGATGTGCATATCAGACCGGTGCACAGCGCTGAGGCGCCGGAGATGCCCGGGATCTTGAAAAGCTGAAACGAACAGCAGAAAAATGAAAAAGAAAAACTCCAGGTTCCAAAACCTGGAGTTTTTTTGTGTCCTTCCTATGTGATGTGTGACGCAGTCTATATTTTGTCCCGAAGTCTGGCGATCAGGCCTTTCTTCTTCGGCGGTGCTTCCAGAGGACCGCGCAGGCCTCTGACTGCTGTGATATAGATGCCGCTCACGGTAGCCTTGACTTCCTTTTTTACAGGAATAAGGGGATACACCTTGGAGTCGCACATCAGTGTCATGATCTTCGGCCCTACCTTTGCCTTTACAACCGGAACCTTGGAGCGGCGGAGATACTTGGGTGTGTTTTCCAGTACAATAGACGGAAAGCCGGCATCTCTCAGGCGCATTGTGCGCTTGTCAATGATAAGCATGGTAAGTGTCTGCGCTGCAGCCTCCAGCTGTTCCTGCTGCTCAGCCTGTCTTTTTTCAGCCTTTTTGCCGAGGAAGTACAGCACAATACACGCAATGATCAAAACGATCAGAATGACTAATAAAACAATCGTAAATGTAGACACGGGAAACCTCCTCACTATGTAATAATGCACAGTATATTTTAACATTGTTTAGGGGGATGCGCAATGTTTTTCTTGCGCGGATTTTGTGTTTTCTGGCTTCCTGCACTCCTGCTTTTCGGAGAGAAGGAAATGAAAAAAGTATAAAGCCACTTTTATTCAAAAGCGGGATGTGCTATACTGATACGAGTATCCGGCTAAGGATGAAGGATACAGAAGAAAGAATCAAGGATTAAGAGGTGTAGACATGAAAAGGAAAGCAGCGCTTTTACTGGCTGGCATACTGACATGCTCCGCGGCACTGGCAGGATGCTCCGGCGGCAACCAGGCGTCCAATGAGTATGTGACGGTCGGCGGGTACAAAGGGATAGAAGTAGATAAGGTGGCCGATAAAGAGGAAGTAACAGATGAAGATATAGACAGCTATATTGCCTCCGTACAGCAGCAGAATGCCCAGCAGGTGACAGATCGTCCCGTACAGAAAGGTGATATTGCCAACATCGATTTCGTGGGAAAAATGGACGGCCAGGAGTTTGACGGAGGTTCCGGCCAGGGATATGACCTGACCATTGGCTCCGGTCAGTTTATCGATGGATTTGAGGACAGCATTATCGGGCACAATGCAGGGGAGACTTTTGACTGGAATGGCCAGTTCCCGGACCCCTACACAGGAAACCCGGAATTCTCCGGCAAACCGGTGACCTTTACCATCACAGTCAACTCCATCAGCACTCTCCCGGAAGTGAACGATGACTTTGTAAAGACGGTGTCTGAAGAGTCCAGCACTGTGGACGAGTACCGGGAGGAAGTAAAGAAGACGCTGGAGGAGTCCGCAGAGGAAAATTACAATTATAGTCTGGAGTCAGAGGCCTGGAATGCTGTGCTTGAGAAGGCAGAGGTGGAGAAGTATCCCGAGGATGAAGTGAATGAGATCAAGGATCAGCTGGTCCAGCAGTACAAGGATGCAGCAGAGACCTATGGCATGAGCTATGAGGACTTTATCTCAAGCCAGATGAACATGGATGTGTCCGGCTTTGAGAGCCAGGCTGAGGAAGCTGCGCAGCAGTCCGTCAAGCAGAAGTATGTTGCCAGGGCTATTGCGGATGAAGAGAACCTGACACCGACAGATGAGGAGTATGAAGAGCATTTCAAAGACCTGGCCGAGACCTATGGCTTTGAGGATGTGGATGCGCTGAAGGAGGCGGCCACTGAGGAGGAGCTGAAGGATATGGTGATTCAGCAGATCGTGCAGGAGTGGCTGGCTGACAACTGCATACAGGTAGTCAGTGACTCGGCAGAGTAGGACAGGGACCGGGATCTACTTCCAACTAAAGAGAGCTTCAGGCAGGGCGTGTGCCCTGCCTTTTTATGCAGTGAGAGCATGTGAAAAGTCGGAAAACAGACTGGTTGAGGAGCATTCCTCTAGATGAAATATTGGATAAGTAAATCCAACGAGCAGGTTTTGCGAAGGAGGAAAGAAAATGATGAAGATAATACAAAAGATAGGTGCAAAAAGAATAGCGGTGGTATTGGTGCTTTTTGTAGTGGCGTTTCTGTCAATAAATGTATTTTCAAAGGCGGCAAGCAATCCGGAAAATCATACGAAAACAATAGAGTCTTTAGATGAAAAGAAAGCAGATGTTTTGAAACTGACAGCGGCCTCAGCGGCGGCATCTGCTGCAATTGCGGCAATCCCTGGAGATGCTACAACACCTGTGGCAAATAAACTGGCAGACCTGACCTCATATTTTATGATCATTCTAATGGTTGTTTTCCTGGAAAAATATCTAGTTACACTTACTGGGTATGCGGCGTTTACTATATTGATTCCAGCAGCCTGTATCCTTTTGGGAATAGGAATATGTCTGAATAGAACATTTTTTAAAATGCTGGCAATAAAAATGGCGGCTTTTGCGTTGGTTATATTTATGATTATCCCGATAAGTATGAAGGCTTCGGCAATAATAGAGCAAACGTACGATGCATCTGTGGAAATGGTCATGGAAGAGGCTGATGAGATAACAAATGAAATAGACGAAAACACAGATTCGGAAGGTAATATAATCGATAAAGCATTGTCAAAGATTAAAGATGGGGCAGCGGGTTTATTGGAAAAAGGTGAAAAGGTTTTAAACCATTTTATTGAAATGATTGCTGTAATGTTGGTCACATCCTGTTTAATTCCCATTGTTGTATTATTATTTATGGTTTGGTTTGTTCGAATATTATTTGGAATACAGATAAATTTGCCCCAAAACATGCCAAAACGGGTTGCGTCCAATCTTCCCGGCCATAAAAATGTGTCTGAAAAGCAGTAGATGAAGCAAACTGCCACATAATATCGAGGTGGGAAGACGAGGCTAATATTTCCTGATTAGGAGAATAGACAGGAATTGTAATGAGCTGGTTTTGAAAGAAAAGCATGACTTTTTATTCCCCTGCATACATTGTAAAAAGAATGTATGCAGGGGTTTTTATGAAAGAGTATATTGAGGAGAGGGCAGTAGAGATCGCATGTTATATCATTGAACATAAGGCTACAGTGAGGCAGACGGCTAAACAGTTTGGGGTCAGTAAGTCGACCATACATATAGAAGTAATAATATAGAACGGTTTGTGTGGGTGATGAGATGATGAGAGGCGGAATATTCATATTACGAGATTAGATTGCATATATGATAAAATTAAGATAATAAGAATGTGAAGAAAGAAGAGATCACTATGATACAGATCAGACCATGAAGATGTGTTCCGGAATGTAAAGAGTGTGATCTATGACAAATAAAAATACAGATTTCAATATCTGCCGCTTTTTGAGCAGGATCTGGTACAGACAGTGAGTTACATTACGAATGTACAGAAAAATCCAAAATCTGGATGCTGCGGAAAAACTTGTGAACGATGCAGACTTTATGGAGCGCGGGATAAGGATAGATTTTTATAAAAATAAGGTTTTTAGAAGACAGGAGAGCAGTTTTAGAACTCCATAAAACGGAACAGGGATATCATGCTATTGTAGAGGGGACAGATGACTATGAAGTAGATCTTGAAATAGAAGAGGGAGAGGTTTGTGAAATGTATTGTTCCTGTCCCTATGCGGAAGATGGAAATAACTGCAAGCATATGGCGGCAGTTCTTTATGAGATTGAGGAACAAAGTGACGGAAGGATCTTGACAGAAGAAAAATTCCCGGGTTGTCAGAAAGAAGAGTTAGAAGAAATTATTGAAAATGTTCCGGAAAAGGAATTGCGTTCATTCATAAAGGGTATTGCCGCACATAACAATGAGATCCGGGATCTGCTCATGACCAGATATGCGTCGAAGATAGATGAGAAACAGATGAACCGTCTCAAACAGGGAGTAGATGATCTTGTATGGAAGTACGGAGACAGAAGCGGTTATATTGATTACCGGAACGCCCTGGATTTCATCTGGGCTCTGGAAAGGTATCTGGAAGAACTGGCGGTTTTCGGTTGTGAGAGGATTGGAGATACAGGAGAATCTTGAGCGGGGGAATATGTCCGAAGCAATCCGGGTCCTGCAGGAAAGTAAAATCCTGGACAAAGAGTATCCGGGTCTGGCTGCCGGGTACAGCGAGCAATTGATCTCAATCTATGAAAAGCCGTAAAAATTATATGATTCTGTATCCATTTATGGAGGCGGAAGGAATGTATAAACGTATGCTTGAATGTCTGAAAAAAGACGGTTTTATCTATAATCTGGACAAATATGAAAAAGTACTCAATGACCGGTTATTTCCATCAGTGAGGAGGATGAGACAGCTTGTAAAAAGAGGGTAAACTGAATTCTAACCGGAGGAGGTTAATCATAGTCTGTAAAAAACGGACAAGGAGGTGGGACCGCCGTGAAATAGCAAAACCTGAAGTATCGTTTTCATGATCCGGCGGTTGCTGCTGAGTACATAATGAAGGTATTTGTTGAGGCAAATGAGAAGAAAGTAGAAGAGACAATCAGAGAAGCTGCCAGGGGAAGAAAGTTTGCCAGCGCCACATAGCAGCAAAATGTTTTAGCTGCTATGCAGGCGCGAGGGATTAAGAGTTAGCGACTATGATCTGTTATGATTCAACAATGGGAATACTCATGTTTTCAAAGGCATTCCGCATCTTTGGATGGCGGATAAGGAAATGGATAGAAGGCGTTTTATTTTTTGATACGGTGACACACTTCCCTTCGTGGATACAGATCTGTATGTTTCGGAAGGGGGATCCCGGATTTTCTGTCATACGATAATGAGGGTGCTGTTTCGGATAGTCCTGTATCAGGCGCAGATGTTTCTGATAGTCCTCCCAGGAGTACAGAATATCTTTTTCATAAAACATACCGGAAAGCGGCAGAACAATTGGATATTTCCCGAATTCTTCTCTGGTCAAAACGGGAATCTCCTCTGTTATAAAGCTGTGCCGCATAATCTTATCTGCCAGTCCGCGCTGTGATATCACGTGCTGTCGGATCTGCAGGGCGTCTGTTTCCGGAATATTATTACGGCTTAAAATCTGATGCAGCAGCTCGTCGGTTATGGTGTGCAGGGATAAAGAGGACAGGATATAATATCTGTTTCCCGCTGTTTCGGCGTTGTCCTGCAAAAATTTGTTATATGTCTGCGCCTGTTCTGAACGGAAGATTTCCATCAGGGGGTATGCCTTTGATAAAAGCTGTTTTGCACGTTTTTTATAATAGGCAACCTCCTCTTTGTTTTTTGTCAGATAATATTTCCCGTCGGTATGGTATCCGCTGATGGCTTCTCCTGTTAATGCTACGCTACCGGAGACTTTCAGAAAATGAGAAAATATATTTCCCTGCACGTTCTTCAGGTAATAAGGAGAAACCTGACCTGTCATATACATGGGGATCCAGCTTTCAAGTCCCAGCATCATTTCTTCAAAAGAACGGTCTATGTTATGGATGTGATTCAGATGCAGTCCCTTTTTCAGCATCATTGCCATACCGAACATCCATTTTTTAGGGAAATCAGGATCTTTTGCCATTTCACCCATCGGCATGTCACTGTACATAATCACAGGCTCTTTCGATTTTGAAAGAACGGTTGCCTTTAAAAAGGCCAGTTCGCTGTCCATAAATTCCTTTAGTCCGAAGTAGGTTTTTGAAGTCGGAAGCTGGAACGGAACAGACGGTACTTTCCATTCATCGAAATGGATTGCTCGAATATATTCGTTCAGATCAAACTCATCCAGCTTTTCCAGAAAACCGGACATATAATCTCTGGATTTTCCGGTTCCGTTTAACAGCCATTCAGCAAGCATGGACTGAAAAGAAGAATAATCAGATAACTCTTCCGGTTTGCAGCAGATCAATTCTGAGACGATGTTCCGCTGTGTTTCATTTGTATAACGGCGGGCGATAAAACTGCTGACGCCTGCGGCAAATTCATGCGGATTGGCAGGCTGCCTTTGTCCGTTTCGTATGCGGGAAACATAGGAAGCATCATAATTTAAAAAGCGGGAAAGTTCAGAAATGCTTACAGGCAGAGCTGTAAGGAGGGTATTAAAGTTTTCCTGCAGATTGGCAACGTTAATCGTGCCGCTTCTGACGCAGGGAGCAAAAGAGTCCGATACGGAGCGGATTGTCAGATCTGTCCTGTTTTTCTTTTCCGCAATCCGGACGATGCCATGCACAAGGTTTTTGAGGTTTTCCGTTTCTGCTTCGGGGACGCGTTCGCCGGAACGGTACCGGCTTATGGTGGCAGCAGAAATTCCGGAGGCTTCCGACAATTCTTTTGCGGTACATCCGAGCATTTCAATATATTCTGAAAGTTTATCTTTAAAATCCAATGTTCTTTCCTCCTGTAGTACGGCTGTATTTATTATACAGTACAAACCTTCCATTATGATGCTGAAATTTCCGAAAAGGCATTGCCTGTTTGGAAACAATAAGGAAATCTCCGGAAATACCGCTTATAATCAGGCTTATGTGAATGAATGAACTTACTATGTCCTGTATCAATCAGTACATACATAATATTCATTTCAGACAGGGGGTTATTTATGAAAAAAACAAATGGAAAGAAAAGATGGGTGGCGGTTTTACTCATGTTATGTATGGTACTGTCCATGCTTCCGACGACTGCCTTTGCAGTCACAACGGACCGTACCATGTCCGCATCCATTTACACAGGTCAGGACAGCAGTACCGGCGGATTTACCGGACAGACCGACACGTTCTCCACAGACCAGGAGGGGCTGATCCTGCATCTGAGCGGTTTTAAGGACGCGCTTCCGGAGGGATCGGTGGTAGAGAGCCTTGCCTTCTACCCCGCAGACGGATCCGATGAGTGGGGAACCGTGTTCTGGTTCAACGGGACAGAGGACTATCCCTGCAACAATGGGACCGCTAATGACAAGATCTTTGTGGATGGGGTGTATAACGGCGTGTTCCAGCTACTGAATTTTACGCCTGGCGGAAATATGTCTCTGACTCCGGGGACATACAAGGTGATGGCCTATGTGGGAAACGGGAAGACGGGGGACGCCTATGAGGAATTATACTATCTGTCCACCGACACCTTCACCATCACTGAAGGAGATGAAGGCCCTGCCGAAAGCAATCCCATCGTGGACAGCTACACCTTCCCGGATGGTACGGTAGATGCAGCCTATGAGGCAAATCTGCCCGCTGTGCCGGGAACTGACGGGCATACCCTGACCTGGGAGGTGGCAAGCGGCAGGCTGCCCGACGGGCTCAGCCTTACGACGGTGAGTAAAAGCGCCGTGGTTTCCGGAACGCCCACCACTGAAGGTACTTATAATTTTACGTTAAAGGTTACCGAACGGGATGCTGAAAACAATATTACCGGCAGCACCAGCAGGAGCTACTCCATCACCATAAGGAAAGCGGCGAAAATCAGCAGCGGCTACGCCTACTTTACCACAGACAATAGCGGCAACCCCATTGCGGAAGGCTGGGGCACCTATACGATGACCCTTTCCGGCCAGGTGGATGCCGATACGGCTGCCGCTACGCTGTACTATAACGGAAGCAGTACACAGGAAATAGAATTATCCAGAAGAGGGGGCAGCAATGCGTTTGACGGAAGTCTTAATATACCGGAAGACGCCACGGTACTGAACAAGGTGGTTTTCACCGCGGACGGTGTGGAGAAGCCCTATGAATATGAAGTGAAAAAGGGCGACGTCCAGCCCTGCGTGGAGGCAACGGTGAGCGGTGTCCCAGACGGCGGCAGCCGTGTCCTTGTGCTGCAGAAGAAGGCCGGCAATACCTGGGAGTATGAAAAAACAGTGGATTCCCGGGCAGGAAGCGGCGATGTAGATGTCGTCTCCGGGCTGGAGAGCGGCGAGACCTACCGCCTGGCGCTGGTCAGCAGCCAGTCCGGAAGATTGATCGAATACGGGACAAGTGAAGAGCTGACCGGTATTACCGGGAGAAAGCGTGTAGAGGTTGCCTATGTGGAGAGAACAGTGACCACGGTAATGCCCCAGGTTTATGCCGGTGAAAATCAAGTATACAGCAGCTGTACGCTGAACTGGTATGACGCAGAAAGCGGCGGCAGTCTGGTGGCCACCGGCTTCAGTCATGCCTTTGTGGACGGGGACGCCCCCCTGTGGGTGGAGGCTGTGCCCACGCGCAGCTATGCCCTCCACTACCTGCCCTCTGCGCGGGTACAGGCGGACGGCACGGACAGTGAGCCGGTGCTGACGATGCCCTCTGCGCCCACAAGCACGGTCACCGGTACGGTGACATTAGAGGGCGAGCCTGTCTCGGGAGCCAGGGTCACCGTGTCCGTGACCACGGGGGACGGCTACGCCGCTACTTATCGCGCTTATGCGGATAAAAACGGAGCATTTACGATCAAAGACGTGCCGTTGTCAGCGCCGGACAATGAGTTTTTGCTCACCGCCACCGATGCTTCCATCAACGACTGGACTTACGACGGACTTACGGCAGAAAACTGTGAGAATATAGAAATCAAAGCCAAGCGGCGGACCGGCATGATCCAGATGCCCGGACTTTACGGAACGGTAACGGTAACCGACGCAGAGGGGAAAGAAGTACCCATACGCAGCAAGAGCAGCGATGCTGTCTATCTGGAGGCGGACAAGGCTGCGGCAGGCCAGACCGTTACCATCCATGTAGATAGAACATCCAATTATGCTGATTTTACCGTTACATTGGACGATAACAAATGCGCTGCTGTGACAGAGACCGGCACATGGATGTATTGGGATCGTGCAATATTCAAAATAGCCAGTAATCAGATGAATACAACCGTCCTGTGCTATGATGCGGGCGGAAAGCTGTGCTATGAATCCAAAATAGGAAATACTGCTACAAGATGCAGCGGTCCATATCAGAATGGCGGAACCTACACCTGGGTATTCGCGTCCACTGCCGCCCTGGGTGCTGTAAGCTATACAGAAAAAAGCACCTTTGACGGCCTGAAAAAAGCGGTGGACGCCGGCTGCTATCAGACCGTTGACGTCACATTGGAGGAGCCCCAGGCCGGCAGCGCCCCAAAGGCCAAAACCACGGATGTGGAGCTGAATTTTTCATATCCGATTAATAAAATGACGGATGTGGACGCCAGCGGGCTGACGATGTCCGCAGACGTGGAGACCATCGACTTCCGTGTGACGGCCGCTGCAAAAGAAGAAGGACTGAAGCAGAAGAAAGCCATCATCTGTGTGGACATTAACAACATAAGCGACAGTATTTCGGGCATCGGGACTCCGGATGTGGTCAATGGCAGCGTGTATATCAACGGTCACAAAGCCGGGACGGACGTGATTATATATCCCAATAATGATGATCATATAACTAGCTTTAGGGGCGACTATTCCATCACCATCCCGGATGTGGACGCTTATGACGGCTGGCCGCTGGTGGTACAGTTCCAGGCAAAGAGGATTAATATGGGCAACCTGACTGCCACTGCGTCATTAAAAGATAGTTATGGCGATAAGGTTACTTTAGGCCAGGCAGATCTGAGCAGTCCCGCCATCAGCCTTTATGCTCCTGCCGGGGTGAATCAGGACCGCTTTTCGGTGTACGGGCTGGCGCCCGGCGGCAAAGAGGTTTCCCTCTATTTGGACGGGAAGCTTGCCGCCACCGTGACAGCACAGAATACCGGCTACTACACGGCGGAGCTGGATCTGGGCGAGCCCTATATCTATGAGGAATACACCCTTTCCGCCATGGTTGAAACAGACGGCCAGACCATCTCCTCCCGCACGGTGGATCTCTGCTACAACTCCACCCTGCCCAGCCTGTATGAGATCCGGGCGGAAAATTATAATTGGAATTGGTTCACTCTGTGGACGGACGGTCAGGCGGAGATCGGTTACTATTATTATATGCCGAATATTCCAATGCGCTTTTCCGCTTCCTTTACGGACAGCAACGGCAACCGGATCACCGACGCGAACGCCATGGAGGAGGTCTATGTCCATGTGCCAAGGGCGGACGGCGTGGTTACCCTGAAGGCGGAGTATGACAGCAGCCTGAACGCCTGGGTAACAGAAAAGTATAAGTGCGGCAACAACCCGCCGCAGAATACCTGGGTGAGCTACACCCCGGCCACCCCGGGCCTGGCGGCTACGGCGCAGGATCTGGAGCGGGCGGATGCCGCACAGGCGAATGTGGACCCTGTCACAGAGAGCGATGTGGCGGACTACAAAGAGGATTTCAAAAATATGGGCGTGTCTGTCAAATGGGACGAGGACGGAACGCCGGAGTCCATGACCATCCCCGCAAACGGCAATACCTATACTATCACCAGCTCGACCACCCAGGGCGGGGCAGCCGCCGGGATCGCGGAACTGCCCAGGTGGGAGGAAGAGCCGGTGACGGCAGACCATGACAAAACCGGCGCCACTTACATCGTGCCCTCCGGCAATGTGGTCTACGCCCGTGTCAGCGGTCCGGATGAGGCCGAATTGAAATACGATTACATCGAAAGCTATGACCTGCCGGACGGGGACCAGTTCGTGGTGCGCACCACCGTGACCGCAGATCAATATACGCAGGTTTACTATGACACGGCTGCCGACGATATTACCACAGTGACCTACAAAGCCAAAAACAAAAATACCCTTCCCAAGGGAGATTATAAGCTGAACAGCGACCGGATTGTGGATCTTGCATACCACTGGGCTACGGTTGCCTATGATATGGACAACCTGCAGACTGCGCAGACCCGGACCCTCAGCAAGGCGGCACGCTCTGAATCTGCTTACCGGTACACCGGCAACCATGAGATCGACACCTATGCACAGCTGCTCCAGTTCTACCGCGACAACGGGGTCACCGTGGACGGCGAGGCGGGAAGCGGCGGCACCGACACCTGGTGGGAGTACGTGGTGGACGGAGGCGGGGACGGCACCCTGGGAAGCCTCCACAGCCGCGCAAACGGCGGCAAGGCCAACCAACGCCTCTCCAACGCCCTCTTCAAACAGCTGGGCAGTGACATCAAGAGCGCGGTATCGGGCGGCAAGGACATCTACCAAAAAGGTCCCCAGGTGGCGATCAAAAAGATTCGGGAAATGCTGACCAAGCAGACGAAGAACCAGCTCAAGCAGCGATACGGAAAGGTCAAGGATTCCGAGGAGATTCTGGAAGCGAAGCGGGAGGCGTACCAGTTCGCCGCAGACCTGAAGAAGAAGGGACGCGACGTGGACTTCACCAACCTGCCTCCCATCGAGGGGCTCATGGATCCCCGGGACTGGGGAAAAGATAAGGATTATCAGGACGCCTTTGATGATGACAGCGGCGGAGGCGGAGACGACAGCGGTGAAGGCGGAGACAGCAGCGGAAGCGGAGACAGCAGTGGCGGCGGAGGCGGAGGCTTCCTTGATGGTTACGGCGACGGCGGCTCCGGCGGCAGCAGTTCCGGCGGCAGCAGCAGTTCCGGCAGTTACGGAAACTATACCGTAGAGGTTCCCAATACAAGGAAGGCGATTATTGACCCATCCGGATATGTGTACGCAGGTGTTGAGAGCAACCGGGTTGAGGGCGCTGACGCCACGGTATACGAGGTGGCCGAAAATACCGGTACCCGTACCCTTTGGAATGCAGAAGCCTTTGACCAGAGCAATCCTTATATCACCGGGGCAGACGGTTTCTATCAGTGGATGGTGCCATCAGGCCTGTGGTCGGTCAGCGTGGCGGCCAATGGCTATGACGCCTACACAACAGGGGAGAAGGACGGTACAGATGCGAAGGAAATCAACGGCACGTGGGCCATGCCTGTGGCGCCCGTACAGCTGGATGTGAATATTGACCTCCAGGCAAGTGCGGCCCCCACGGTAGAGAGCGTCCAGGCGGCCGGAGAGGGTGTATACATTGTATTTGACCAGTATATGAATACGGACACCCTGACGGCGGAGCAGTTTGTGCTTCTGGTAAACGGGGAAAAGCAGGAATTCGAGGTTTCTTATCCGGACGCGGAGAAAAACGGCGGCAAAACCTATGCCCGCACTGTGATGCTGACAGGCGCGGCCTATACGGGTGAAGATTCCATCTACCTGCGCGTGGAACCGAATGTGGAAAGCTATACCGGCAAGGAAATGGATTTCAGTTATGAGGAGAGAGATATTCCGGTTGTGGCACTGCAGAAGGCAGAAGCGCCTGCGGCAGATCCCGGCAGCGGCAGCGTGGAAGTGAACACGGCAGTTACGTTAACAACGGCGACTGAGGGGGCAAAAATCTTCTACACCACGGACGGCAGTGAGCCGGGTCTGACAAGTAAGCTCTACACAGGCCCCATCCTCATTACCGCTGACACGGTCATCAGGGCCATTGCGGTGAAAGCAGGCATGACCAACAGTGACGTGGCTGCATTCACCTATACTGTGGAAGTCTCCGGCGATGACCAGCCGGGAACGGATCCGGGAGAAGACCAGCCGGGAACCGATCCCGGTGAGGAGCAGCCGGGAATTGATCCGGGCGGTGATCAGCCTGACGGTGACGTTACGGCGCAGGAGCCGGACAAGAATACCGGCGACGTAACCAGTCCACAAAGCGGTGACAGCAGCAACGTTCTGCCATGGATTATTTTGCTGATTCTGTCTGGCGGTGGAATTGGTATAGCATATAAAAAGAATAAACGAAATACACGTAACAGATAATAATTGAGGAGAGGAAAATATCTATCCTCAAACCAAACAGGGGGATTGTGGAAAAACCAGTCACAATCCCCCTGAAATTTTTTTATAAAAGAGAAAAGATAAGGCGGAGATTGTAGTGAGGGCTGTTGAATGGTCAGGAACGGTAGTTGAACCGGTGATGTTATCTGTATGGAAAACCAGTAAAAACTTAAAATCATATGATTGTGATGAATGAGCATGTCGCTCCCTGCATACATTGTAAAAACAATGTATGCAGGGGGATTTTTTTGAAGGAATATATTGAAGAGAGAGCTGTGGAGATTGCTGATTATATAATAGAGAATAATTATAGAGGTAATAATATAGAACGGTTTGTGTGGGTGATGAGATAATAAGTGTAGAAATGGGATTATATGTAATCAATCCGAATAGTTAAAAAGTATTCTGGAGGTATTGTTGCGGGGCCTTTTTGGCGAGAAAAGCTTGGTTTAAACCAGGCTTTTTTTGATTGATGTAAAGAAGGCGATATTTTGTATCGATTAACGAAATGATGTGTATTTATTCTGATTTAAAGATAAGCTGGATAGACTTATATAAATAAAAAGAAACACGATAACTGTTGGTTATGTGTTTCTAGGAATTCGGATTATCATCTATATATTCTATAATGTCAGAGACAGAACAATTTAACAGACGGCACAGCTGATTGACAGTATTTGTGCTGATGCTGTTGCCTTTCTTAATGGAGTAGTAGGTCGCTTTGGAAAACCCCTTTTTGAAAAGTGCATAGGAAGTAATATTCTTTTCAGACATAGTTTTAAAGAGCGGACGATAGCTGATCATGATTCTGTTTCCTTTTCCCTTAATATATGTGATTATTGTATTGATATACTCGGATATTGAAAATGTACGAATATCCGAGTATAATCGCATATGTACATAAACTTATATATAAGGAGAAAGAAAATGTCCCATATAAAAAATATTTTTACAAGAGCAACGATCAGGGGCGTTGCAGATTATTTGCTATTTGGAAATGGACCAGATGATGATGACAGAAACTATGAAGAACGTATGGAAGAAATTTATTTGAGGTTTGAGAAAGCGGTGGCCAAGTATGACCCTAATCCAAATTCGGAGTTACTGGATCTTTGTAATGAACTTACAAGTGAGACGGCCAGTGTCTATATGGAAATCGGACTGCAGGCAGGAATGTTGTTAAGGGAAGATATGGTAAAGAATGTGAGGAAAGATGGAAAGAAAAAATGAGATGTTATATATATCAAGATTCCTAAAATAGCATATTGGTGAAACGCATCTGTATGTTATGCACATATATTGTAATTCGGCGATATACGCGGTATGATGAATTATCTAATATTTGTTGGGATGGTGGAAGTATTTTATCATCATCTGTCAGGGAGGTTACCTGATGTGTTGAAAAGTTAATATATTGAAGAGGATTACGCTGCGAATTAAAGGGAAGATTTTTTAGAATATCAAGGGAAATAACATATGAACGAAGACAATTTGAATATAAAATGTGAATTGATATCTGATGATGAATTCATAGGTTCATCAGAGTTTGATTTTGATAAAATCATTTTTGATCTGAATAGCCAGATTGATTTATTATCAAATCAAACAGATTGTTTGGATTATATTGTTGCGATTGCGAGTGGAATTGTCTGCGGTATACTGGATATCTTGTGGGTAGGAGAGTTTGATCTGGCGCATGGACGAAGTATCGCTAGTGATAAGGTAGATTCTTTCGTGAAAAACACAGCAGAGATGTCGGAAGGTAAGACGTTTGATGATGTAAAATCTGCGGTGCAAGCATTGGAGAAGCATTTTCCAATTCCGAGTGATGGAAACACATCTGATTTTGGCGGAGGAAAACAGCACCACCTGCGGGATTTTGCTCACCATCCAACAATTGTGGGATTAGCCTTTTCTTTGTTGACACAGTTTACAGAGAAATCTTATGGGACAGACGTAAACGGTAGTTTCATTACTGTTGATGTGCCAGAAAAAAGTAAATCATTTATAGGGAAAGATATTCCTGAAAAAATTTTGATGGGAACAATAATCTGGTTTTTCCACCTTGTAAGTGATATAGCGGGATCAAGCAGCACTGCGGGAACTACTGGTGGAACTGGTATTCCAGGTCCTCTTTTGGCATTGGCAAAGGAAGTTTCCGCGATACCATTTTTCAAAAATATTAAGGTCGATGACGATATGTCGATGTCACTTTTTCTATCAAAATTATTTAATGGTACCCTTATGATGAAGAGAGATGAAAAAGGACAGATTGTCAAGGATTCTATTATCAAATTTGATCTGCGTGGAGAACTGGGAGTTGCGGTTGAACTTTGCAAACAGGCTGTTCCTGTAGTTGCCAACGAGTGCTTTGTGCGTGCATTCTATTTTATAAGACGTCTTGCAATGGAAATGAAAGAAAATCGTATTGGTTGTTTTGCAGACATGAAGATGATTGATTGGGATACAGTTAAGCCACTAAATAATCCAACCATTGCCCGAATGCTAACTATCTCAACTGGTGTATTTACGGTACTTGATATTGGCGAGGCAATTGCAACTCAGAAATATTGGGTGTCTATTAACTATGTTGGCATTGGAAGATTTGCGGTTGCGATTAGCTCCGATGTAAGTTGGGGACTTAAGGCGCGTGATGTCAAAAAAATACGGGGTGTATATGAAAACATAAAACATCAGACCTTCGGAAAAACAGATGCAAATTTTTACAAGAGAATAGGTGACGATATGGATTTACAGATGGATAAACTGGGACTCTCATTGGAGCAGACAGAAATACTCTATAATCTGGAATACTATAAGACGTTTAATGATATAGAAATGACAAAACTTCCTGTAACTGGAGAAGTTGTTAAGGAACTTAAAAGTGAATGGTTAAATGAGTGGTCAAAGTTTATTTCAAACGGATTTGAAAGTTTCACACAGATTTCAGGTGCAGAAATGCACTGGTATAGCATAGATGAACTGCAGGAACGTATTGCAGCTAATGATCCCCAGAAACCGTGGTATAGGCTGATACTTCTTGAAGCCATGCTGTTTGAACCGTATTATCCTCTTGGTACGGAGAAGGATAAGAAAGGCAATGACATACCGAGTAAGAAGTATAAACATCTGAACAATCCATTATGTAGTTTTAGGAAAGGGGAAGGAGATCGTTTTTTAGACGAACAATTCACAGGCAAGTATTGTAAGCAGGGGTATGTGAAGAGGTTACGCAAATCCTATGATAAACGGATGCGAGAACTCAGTGAGGTCCTCAAAACTGTGCTTACATCTTTGACTATTACAGCGGTTATTGCTATTATTACTGTTGTGTCAGCAGGCGCATTTGCCGGGCCAATAGCGGTGGCATTGGTGGGCTCCAATTTTGCAGGACTGAGCGGAGCGGCTTTGACGAGTGCCTGTCTTGCATATCTTGGCGGCGGTGCAATTGCGGCAGGTGGAGCCGGAATGCTTGGTGGAACGATTGCTATCGTAGGTGGTGGAGCTGCACTTGGAATAGGTGTTGGTGCTGGAGTTGGCGGTGCCGTTGGTTCCGCAGGACTTGTAGGCAAGAAAAACACAATAATGCAGTCTGCTAAGCTGCTTACTTCAGTCAGAGAAATATTTCTTAATGACGAGCATGACATTGAATTTTCCAACAGCGTGTACGAGCAGTATCTTCAAAATATCACAGAAATTGAAAAAGGGCTTGTTGAACTTCGATTGAAAATGGATGTTGCAAAGGGCAAAGAAAAGAAAGAAATTGCTGAGACAATCAAAAAAGCGGAAGAATCGGTAGAGGCGATGAAAGTGGCCCGAAAAAATATGCTTAGGTTCAATAGTTCTTTTGCAGAAGGGTTACAGACACAGCAGTGATTTTGAATATAATTCCCGATATAATACAAATCTATTACCTATGGTTTCAGGGCAGAGAGTTTTGAACAAAAGCTTAAACAATCTTTATGGGAAAACTCTTCACAAAATATGAAAATAGTAAGTTCCTTTATGATGCTAAAAGTCATAAAGGAACTTTTTATATGAGAACTTTTAAAAATTACAATCACACATTGAATTCTTCCCTTTTTTTATATTATGAGAGGGTTATTTGAAAAAACTATACTGAAAAACATAATTTAAGAAATAGACCATTGTATTTCCCTCTCTGCCCGTTGGGTTAAGTGAGAGGGTTTTTATTTTAGAAGATTTTCACGCTCACCAGAAGGTTGGTGCTTTAACTTTTCAGAAAAATTAATTTTTGATTTTCCCTTGTAAAAGTACCTTACGTCTTTTGGAGAAGTAGAGGGAAGTGTTTTTCCCTAGGGCAAGATCCACCCGTGTTAAGCGTTAATGCCATTTCTGGCAGCCCCCTAACTTACAGGTTGAGCTCTTGCTTGGGATTTCGGTCTACGCTCCGCTTCGGTCGGTGCTGAACGCAGGTCCACCGGACCTGCAGCACCCCCATACCCTCGATGATCTGCCGATCTGGCAGATATTGGCGTCCACTGGAAAGTGGGACGCAGCACAAAAGGAAGATTCCGGCAGGGCTGCCGGTTCTCCCATTTGTGGTGTTGCTGAAGTAACAGAAAGAAAGGATGAGAAGCCATGAGAAAAAAGAGAATGGAACGGGAACTGAACCATCCGCATTTTGTCGGAGTCCGGCTGTCGGATATTGAACTGGAACTTCTGGACAGGAAAGCAGAGATCCTGGGAGTGTCCAGATCCGAATGCCTGCGGAAACTTCTGGTGGACAAGGAGATCGTGCATCGGGTAGAAGTGGTTGCCGATATGGAAGAACTGCGAAGCCTGTTGGGGCATATGGAAAGATCGGCGTGAACCTGAATCAGATTGCGCGGTACTTCAATACGGGCGGGGAACGTTCGCTGGCTATGGAAGATGAAATCCGTCACTGCATCGCGGAATTGTTCACACTCAGGGAAGAAGTGTTGAAGATGGCAGGAGATTTTGAACGGGATTAGCGGGGCAGTTAAAGTAGTCCAGATGAATTGTTCCAAAATGATACCGAAATACGACCAAACAGCGTTTTCTGCCGTTAGACAGGATAAACCCCAGGCAAATATATTTGAGGTCAAAAAAGCCTGTTGTAAAGGGGAAAAAATGCAAAAAATGATACTGAAACGCGACCATATTTCGCTGTCCTGTGCCGGACACTGGCAGGATGGCAGAGAGGAGGAATGTCTGTGCCGAGAATGAGCAAGAAAAGGAAACAGGAACTTGCCTTTTTTCTCAACGAAAGAGGGCGGATCGCTCACAACGACACCTGTCGGAAATGTGTCGGAGACTGCAAGCAGAGTTTCCGGACTGTGATTGTCTGTTGCCCCTGTTATGAATCCAAGCGAAGCCGCCGGCGGAAGATCAGACAGAAACAAAAGGATGGATGTGAAGAATAGAGACCAGATGGAATATTTGACAGAGCGGACCCTGATCAGAGATTTCATTCCTTACCCACGGTTTCTGTTGAATATGAACCTAACTCAGACAGCCAGGATTCTGTATGCCCTGTTGCTGGATCGATCCAAGATTTCAAGGAATAACGGATGGAAGAATGAAAAAGGGTATGTTTACGTGATTTATCCAATCATAGATTTGGCGCAAGTGTTGGACAAGAGTCATATGACCATTAAGAAAGCCTTGAACGAACTGGAAGATGCCGGACTTTTAGAAAGACAAAAGCAGGGTTTTTCAAAGCCGAATTTGCTGTATGTAAGAATCCCGGCAGAGGGAAAGAAAAGTGTCCCTGTGAGGGAAAGAAAAGTATCCCCTAATAAAATGAGTAATAATCAAATGATATATAGTCAAATAAATAAAGAGAGAGAGGCACACTCTGCCTATGGCAAATATAACAATGTGTTTCTCTCCGAAACAGAATATGGAGAATTGAAACAGGAGATCCGGGAAATAGACAGGCTGATCGAGGAACTGTCCAGCTATATGCGTTCCAGTGGAAAGCAATATGCTGATCATGCTGTTACCTTGAGAAGATGGGCAGAACGCGCAGCCCCGGTAAAAAATATTCTGGATTATACCTGTAGTGAGGAGGATAGCTTATAAAAAGGGAATGAAATTAATTCTAATTGGAGGTTGTTAATCATAGCCTGTAAAAAACGGACAAGGAGGTGGGACCGCCGTGAAGAAACAAAAACTGCATTATCGCTTTCATGACCCAAATGATCCGGCGGTTGCTGCTGAATACATATTGAAAGTGTTTGTTGAGGCAAACCAGAAGAAGGTGGAGAAGGTGATCAGAGATGCCAGTCGGGAGAAAGAAGAAAACTGTACATAAATTATTATCTGTGGGGTATGCCATCAGGTCTGGAGAGTGATATACTATTGAAAAAGAGAAAACGAGGCGGAGTTATGACATTATGGCATGTGCAAAAAATATATATAGAAGATAATCCTAAATTTATTGTATTACCATATTATTTTGGGAAAAATCTGAAAATAGAAAACAGCTATAAAGCTACAATTAAGTTTTTATGGAACAGTCGTCTGTCCGAAGCAGAAGCTGATAAACTTTGTGAAAGGAAGAATAAGAAGATACAGGCGGGATATGATCATTAGTAATTCTCTTCGTATGATTTGATATACAAATTGTATGGCATAAGATATAATGAAAGTGGTATATAGCGAAGTATTTTGAACACAGTTAAGAAAGTGGTGAGGTAGTATGCCGGTTTATATTTCAGATATCATGCAGGATTTTGCAAAGAATGTAAGAAGAATGTTGGGCGATTCGCTTGACAGTGTTATTGTGTATGGGTCTTATGTAAGGGGAGATTATTCCGAATTTTCGGATGTTGATGTAATGATTCTTGTCTCGTTGGAAGAGGAAGAAATTAAGAAGATCTCAGATCGGATCAGTGATCTTGCTTTTGATTTTATGATGAAGTATGGCATTGACATTTCCCCAGTAATAACAAATACAGAGCATTTCAATTATTGGGTAGACAATCTGCCTTATTATCGTAATGTCAGAGATGAGGGGGTAAGGCTTAGTGCATGATATGAACAAAGATATGGAATTGTCAAAATACAGATTTTCCCTTGCAGAGGAAACTTATAAAAATGCGAAAATGTGTTTTGATAATGGGTTTTACAGAGACTGTATTAATCGGTCTTATTATGCTGTGTTTTATGGAGTACGCGCTGTTCTTGCATTGGATAGCATTGATTTCAAACGGCATAAAGATGTTGTGGCTTATTTTAATAAAGAATTTGTTGCAGCGGGCAAGTTTCCGGGAGAAATGGGCAGACGTCTGGCAAGATTAAAAATGAAAAGAGAAGAAAGTGATTATAATGATTTCTTCATTGCATCAGCAGATGAAGCAAAAACACAGCTGGAATCTGTAGAATATATGCTGCCGTTAATAAAGGAATATCTGGAAGAGCATAATGTGAATTTTAAATAAAAAAGTAAAAGTCAGGGGAAGTAGTTTTGCTTCCTCTGTTTTTGTTTCAATTTTTAAACCAAAGTCTTTATCTGTACAAATCTTTTATATATGTTATAATCAAAATAAAAATAGTAACTGATTGTAACAGATGTAACAGAAAGGTAAACGCTTATGAACATTGCAGCCTACTGCCGTGTCTCCACGGATAAATCCGACCAGCTGAACAGTCTGGAAACCCAGAAGCAGTTTTTTACAGAATACGTTCAGCGTACCGGAGATCACCTTGTTAAAGTATATGCGGATGAGGGGATTTCCGGAACGAAAATTAAAAACAGAAAAGAATTTTTACAGATGATGGCCGATGCAGAGCACGGCCTTTTTGATATGGTTGTCGTAAAAGATATTTCCCGCTTTGCAAGGAATACCGTGGATCTTCTTCAGAACATCCGCCGTCTGAAAGCTCTTGGAATCGAGACACAATTTCTCACGGCCAACATGACCAGCATGGGGAACAGCGAGTTTGTTCTCACTATCTTTGGTGCTCTGGCGCAGGAAGAGAGTGCCAATACATCCAAGCGTATCAAGTTCGGGAAAAAGGTGAATGCGGAGAAGGGCCGGGTTCCGAATATTGTTTTTGGATATGATAAAACGATCGGCGATTATTTCAATCTGGCAATCAACGAGAAAGAGGCAAAGGTGGTACGGCAGATCTACCGGTGGTATACAGAAGAGGGATATGGATGCGCCGCTATTTCCAACAAACTGAATGAGCAGGGAAGCCGGACAAAGCGGAACTGTAAGTGGAGCCAGAATGCTGTCAGCCGGATTCTCACAAATGAACTTTACACGGGAAAGATTATTAACGGGAAACAGGAAGTGGCAGATTTTCTTACCGGACAGCGGAAGGAGAAGGATGAAACGGAATGGCTGGTGACAGAGCGTCCGGAACTGCGGATCATTGATGATGAAGTGTTTGAACAGGCACAGAAGATTCTTCATTCCCGGAATCAGGCGTTTAACCTGAATCACGAACGACAGAGTAACAAATACCTGTTTTCTACGTTGATCAAATGTAAGGAGTGCGGATGGTCTTTCCGCCGGACCCTGCGAAAGTATAAGAATACTTACGTACGCTGGGTATGTTCCGGACATAACGGGAAAGGTGCAGATTCCTGTCCTAATGCAGTGACCCTGGATGAGGAAGAACTGATTGAAGTGCTGCAGGAATACTTTTCGAATGTACTGAAGAATAAGAAAAAAGTCATTCAGTATGTGGTGAAGGAATTTCAGCGTGTCTACAAGGCGAAAGATGAAAACGTGGAGTATGAAAAAGAGTTGAAGGATAAGCTGGCAAAGCTGAAAGCCATGCGGGAGAAATATATGGACATGTATACCGATGACCTGATCACAAGGCAGGAGCTGAATGACCGGATCGGCGGGGCAAGACAGGAAATCGAGCGGCTGGAAAATGAATTAAAAATGGTGACCTATCAGATCACAAAGGGAGATCAACTGGAAGAATTGCTGAACACAACGTTTCAGTCGATCGAGGATATTACAGATGTACACCAGATGACCAATACCCAGCTGAAAAAAATTATTGAGAAGATTGAAGTGGACAAAGATGGAAATGTGGACATTTACCTGAAATTGCTGGGAGATCTGGGACTGGACGAAGCCATACTGGTTGCAGACCGGTCAGAAATACCGGACACAGAAAACACTCAAAATAATCACGACCGCACATAAAGACGTAACCGACCGCCTTCTCCAGATCAATCCGTCCCTGGCGGCGGAGGCCAGGAAGATCCTGGATGTAAACAAGTCTGAGCGGCACATACGGGGAGGACTTGCTACCCGGGAAAAGTACAAAGGCACGCACCACATGGCTTTGTAGATTTGGCTGAAAATAGAAGAAAATTTCGAAAAAATTCTTTAATTTTCAACAAAAATGCTATTTTTGAAACGATTTTTCTTGATTTCAGACCCTTCATCTGCTAGACTTAGCCACAAGACAAAGACGCCTGACGGTGAGACGGAAAAACGCCTCCACCGGTCAGGCGTTTTTTCGTTTTAATCTAAAGGAAACACGGGAGGTATTTTTATGGACACAGGAAACACTGGATTTATGATGATCTGTGCGGCGCTTGTATTTATTATGACGCCGGGGCTGGCTTTTTTCTACGGAGGTCTGGTCAGGAGGAAAAATGTGGTAAACACCATGATGGCCTGCGTGGCGATCATGGGACTGTCCGTATTTATGTGGGTGCTCTTTGGCTATTCCCTTGCATTCGGCAGTGACCATGGCGGGGTGATCGGAGATTTCGGCTGGCTGGCGTTTAGCGGCGTGGGATGGGACGCAGGACCTTATTCGGACACCATTCCCCATCTTGTGTATGCGGGATTCCAGATGATGTTTGCCATGATCACGCCGGCTCTCATTACCGGGGCTGTGGTGGGCAGGATGAAATTCAAGGCGCTGTTTGCCTTTATCGCTCTCTGGTCTGTCATCGTCTACTATCCCATGGCTCATATGGTATGGGGGCAGGGAGGATTTCTCGCAGCCCTCGGCTCTGTGGATTTTGCGGGAGGAAATGTAGTCCACATCAGCTCAGGCGTGAGTGCTCTGGTGCTCGCTATTTACCTTGGGAGGCGCAAAGGTTATGAGAAGACATCCTACCGCATCCACAATATTCCTTTTGTTGTTCTGGGAGCATCCCTTCTGTGGTTTGGGTGGTATGGCTTTAATGCGGGGAGTGCCCTGGCAGCCGACGGCCTTGCGGCCCACGCCTTTATGACTACATCCGTGTCCGCGGCGACAGCTCTTCTTTCCTGGATGCTCATTGACACGGCAAAAGAGGGAAAGCCCACACTGGTGGGCGCCTGCACCGGTCTTGTGGTGGGCCTTGTGGCGATCACGCCGGGAGCCGGATTTGTACCTGTCTGGTCTGCGTTTATCATCGGTGCCCTCGTGAGCCCCATCTGCTACTTTATGATCAATCTGATCAAACACAGACTGAAGATAGACGACTCCCTGGACGCTTTCGGGTGCCATGGGATCGGCGGTATCTGGGGCGGAATAGCCACCGGGCTTTTCGGACAGAGCTCCATCAACTCTGTGGCACAGTGGGACGGACTGGTGTTCGGAGAGACAGGGCTGTTTGTCGCTCAGGTTATCAGTATTATTGTCACCATAGCGGTCGCAGTGGTCGGCTCGCTCATCTGCATAGGCGTGATCCGCATCTTTACCAGACTCCGGGTAGATGAGAAGGACGAGATGATCGGACTTGATGTGACCCAGCACGGGGAGAACGCTTACCCGTCCTTCAATGGTTTTGACTAAACGGAAATATTTTGATAAGAGCATGAGGAGGAAGAAATATATGCTGATCAAGGTGGAAGCAATCGTCAGAGAAGAAAAGTTTGAGGAAGTGAAAGACGCCCTCAATCAGATAGAAGTCAACGGCATTACCGTGTCCCAGGTCATGGGATGCGGCGCTCAGAGAGGATACAAGGAAGTGGTCCGTGGATCGGAGATCGATATTTTCCTTCAGCCCAAGATTAAATTTGAAATCGTGGTATCCTCGGAGGAGTGGGAGAAAAAGGTCATCGACACTATTCAGAAAGCGGCCTTTACCGGGGATGTGGGAGATGGGAAAATCTTCAGCTATGAAATCAGGAGTGTCATGAAGATCCGGACAAAAGAGACCGGATATGATGCGGTCCAGTCGGAGTTTGAATAATAAAAACTAAAGAATATTCTGAAAAGACTGTGCTGTGCAGCGCAGTCTTTTTTTGGAAGGATTTCCCAGAGTCCATCCTGGGAAAAAATGTTAGGATAAACGGGGAAAACCTTGTCGAATATTCTAAAATACGAGAGCGAAACTTATTTAGTAAAAGGGTTAAACTATACAAAATGTCGGAAAATAGTTTCGTAAACGCAGAATATTGATTAAATTTTCATAAAATGCTAAGATCTAGACAAAATTAATTTACTAAAAAACTTTCTGAAAAAGAAATGTGAAAGGGGGAAAAATGAACATACATGATATTGCAAGGCTTGCCGGAGTATCTGCTTCGACGGTTTCAAAGGTCATGAATGGCAAGGACCGGGATATCAGTGAAGAGACGAAGAAGAAAGTATTAGCGGTCATAGAAAAAGAAAACTATGTTCCATATTTTAAATTCCGGGAAAAGGAAGGGCTGAAAAATCATCTTATTGGACTGATTGTCAGGCGGGATCACAGGGAAAGAGAAAATATTGTGCTCAGTGCCGGAAAGAGAGCAGAAGAATTAAGTTACAGCCTGGTGGTTTCCTATGTGGACAGTGAGGAAGAAATTTCTCGGCAGGTGAAGGACATGGCCAGGAGACAGGTGTCGGGGCTGATTATCGACTCGGAGAAAAAGACGGATTGCGGACGGCTGGAACATGCGACTGTGTATCTGAGCCAGACAAAAGAGTTTGATGAGAAACAGCAGGTTACCTTTTACTATCGCCTGTCAGAGGCAGGACGGCTGGCGGCGGAGAGACTGATGGAAGAAGGCCATCAGAAGATCGCCTGCATTGTCCATCAGAGAGACCGGAGCATTCTTGACGGGTATCGCATGGCCGTCAGGAACCGGAATCTGCCGCTGCAGCCTGTGTGGTCCTACGAGGGAGAGAGCATTGAGGAAATTGAAAAATATGGTCTCCGTCAGTGCCTGGGAGAAGATGTGACTGCGGTGATCTGCGGATCCTGGGATATTGCCTGTTGTGTATGGAAATTGATGGAGAGAACGCGTACAGTGATCCCTGATGGCCTTTCTATGATTGTGGTGGGCGACGGCAGGATGCCGGAACTTCTGGGGGATGGCATTACCGCTGTCAGGCTTCCTGCGGAAAGCATGAGCAGGGATGCAGTGGAGTATCTTATTGATATGATCCAGGGGCAGAAGCAGGTGGAGCTGATGCGCAAATTTCCACCGATATTGACGGAGAGAGGAAGCATTGTCCGCCCGGCCCAGGAAAAGCAGGGAGAGAAGATCGTGGTGGTAGGCAGCATGAATATGGATGTCACCATGGAAGTGTCCAGGGTTCCGGTAAGCGGAGAAACACAGATTGCTGACAGGCTCTTTGTATTCCCGGGAGGCAAGGGCGGCAACCAGGCGGTGGGAGCCGGCAAACTGGGAGGGCAGGTCTACATGATTGGCTGTCTTGGAAATGACATGGACGGCAAGCAGCTCTACAGCAGTCTGACAGAAAATCATGTCCACATGGATGGGGTGATTTTTGATACGGTTCTTCCAAGCGGAAAAGCCTACATCAGTGTGGACAGCAGCGGCGAGAGTACTATTGTAGTATACCAGGGGGCAAACGGTCATCTGGACGCCTCTTGGATCAACGGATGCCGTTATCTATTCCAGAACGCAAAGTACTGTCTGCTTTCCATGGAAATACCGGATGAGATCGTGGAGTACACTATCAGATTCTGTAAAAGAAATAATACGGAAGTGATACTCAAACCTTCAGCCACAGAAAAAATCAAAGAGGAAATGCTGGCGGATGTGGCCTACTTTGTCCCCAATGAAAATGAGTTGAATTTGCTGATTCCGGGAAAAAAGAGCCTGGAAGAAAAGGCGCAGATGCTGCGGGAAAAAGGTGTGAAAAATGTGATTGTCACTATGGGAGCCAGAGGATGTTACCTGACTAATGAAGAGTATTCGCTCCATTTCTCAGGCGCCGCTTTCGAGGCGGTGGACACTACCGGAGGGGCTGATTCCTTTATCAGTGCCCTGGCAGTCTGCCTGAGTGAAGGGAAACATATCATACATGCCATCGGTTTTGCCATCTACGCATCCGGTATCACTGTGACGAGATACGGCGTGCAGCCGGCGCTGCCTGACAGAAAGGCAGTAGATGTCTATGAAGACGAGATTTATTCAAAATACAGCATTATTGCAGAATTAGCAGAAGGGAGGGGAAAGAAGTGAAGAAGATTGTTGTGATTGGAAGCCTGAATATGGACTCAGTAATTGAGACGCCATACATGCCCAAGGCAGGAGAGACCATATCCGGAAAGAGCGTGACGCTAATTCCCGGCGGGAAAGGAGCTAATCAGGCTTACGCAGCAGGGATCCTGGGCGGCCGGGTCAGTATGATCGGTGCAGTGGGGCGGGATGCCTTCGGAGAGATCTTAAAGTCCAATCTTGACAGAGCAGGAGTAGATACTTCCTCAGTGTCCGTTATAGAGGGCGGTACCACAGGGCAGGCTTTTATCACGGTAGACGGCAGCGGCGAGAATTCCATTATTATCATTGCCGGTACTAATGGCATGGTTACCGGAGAGCTGATCCAGGAGCATATAGAGAAAATCAGAGAAAGCGATATCGTGATCATGCAGCTTGAGATTCCGGTTGAAACAGTGGAGTATGTGAAGGATCTGGCGGTCAGTATGGGAAAGACCGTGATCATAGATCCGGCGCCGGCTGTGGCAGGTCTGCCGGACAGTTTCTGGCAGGGAGTGGACTATATCAAGCCTAATGAGACGGAACTGGAAATCCTTACAGGCAGAAAGCTAAGGACACTGGAGGAACTGAAGGAAGGAGCCAGAACGCTGCTTGTCAGAGGTGTAAAACATGTCATCGCCTCTCTGGGAGGAGAAGGATGTCTGTTCGTGTCAGAACAGGAAGAAACATTCTTTCCGGCCAGAAAAGTGACGGCGGTAGATACGACAGCGGCAGGAGACAGTTTTACAGCGGCATTTGCCCTTGCACTGAGCGAAGGAAAAAGCTGCAGTGAAGCTATACGCTTTGGCCAGAAGGTATCGGCTATTGCAGTGACACGGAAAGGCGCTCAGACTTCCATACCCACCAGGGAAGAAGTGGAGAGAGTCGGGGACGCCAGTGAAAACTTAGGATAGCAGAAGGGAGGAACATATTATGGAAAAAGAACCTGTTATTATTGACTGTGATCCAGGTAGTGACGATGCTCTGGCGATCATTCTTGCCCTGCATTCCGGCATGGTAGATCTGCGGGCGGTATGCTCGGTAACAGGAAACGGAGCGCTGGATACAACGACAAGAAACGGCTGCAATGTGCTGGCTTTGTGCGGCCGGAAAGATATTCCCCTTTACCGGGGATCCGGCGCGGCCCTGGACCAGCAGGTGCCGGATACAGTCAGCGCATTTGGAGATGACGGACTTGGAGGTTACGCAGACACCATCCAGTCAGATAAAAAGGAAGAGGAAATGGACGCAGTGGAGTTTCTGGTTGACTACATAGACAGCCATCCCGGGGAAATTACACTTTTTGCTATCGGTCCCTGCACCAATGTGGCGAAAGCCATCCGAAGATCCAAAACCTTTGCGGGTAATCTGAAAAGACTGATCATTATGGGCGGTGCAAAGTACACAGGCAATATGAGCCCGGTGGCAGAGTACAATTTCTGGGCAGACCCGCAGGCAGCGCACGAAGTACTGCGGGCGGGGATCAGGGACGTGACTATGATAGGCCTGGATGTGACAAACAGGATTGCTCTGAACTGCGGTATGAGAGAAGTTTTAAGAATGATAGACACGCCGCTTTCCAACTTTGTCTACAATATTACCCGGGAAGGGCTGGATGACAACTGGCGGACGAGGAAAAAGGCCGTTTCACCCATGCATGATGTGCTGACGGTGGCGTACCTTCTGGATCCTTCCATCCTGCAGGTGAAACCGGCATACATCGATGTGGTGACAGAAGGAATCGCGAAAGGACAGTCTGTGGTGGACATAGACGGACACTGGAACGGTGGAAAATGCAATGCAATGTATGCGGCGGAAGTAGATGTGGAGAAATTTTATAAACTGTTTTTTGAGACTATCTTCCACGAAGATGTAACTACGTTGTTCTGACATGTTTTGAAATTAGGAGGAAAATAAGATGAAAAAAGCAAATGAGAACTTTTCGTTAATGGTTATATTATTGATCCCGGTGGCAATCGCCATCAATATCGTAGGAGGACAGATGACTTCTGTTCTGAAACTGCCTGTAGACCTTGACATGATCGGCGTTATTCTTGTGGGAGCACTTGCAGGCCCGATTCCGGCAGCTATCACAGGGGTTCTTACAAACCTGATCAACGGTATCTTTGACCCGACATGGATTCCATATGCATTCTGCGCATTCTTCATCGGAATCGCTTCGGGACTTCTGGCAAAATACAACATGATGACAAAAATTTGGAAACTGATTATTTCCGGAATTATTATTGCTCTTGTAGGAACCGTTACAGCAGCCCCGATCACTGTATTCTTCTTCGGCGGAGCTACAGGAGGCGGAGCGTCTATGCTGGCGGCAGGACTGATGGCAACAGGAAGGGATATCATGGAATCTGTATTCTCTGTTTATATTGTTACAGAGAGTGTAGGAAAACTGATCTCCATCTTTGTGGCATATCTGATCATCAAAGCCATACCGGATCGCTCTCTTGTAAAATACAGATTCGGCGAGAAATATATCAAAAAGACAGCAGCAAAATAGTGTACGCAGAATAGTAAGGAGTATATAAAATGGATCAGAACAATAAGATTGTTTCACTATACCCGCTGACCAAATTTTATCTGGCAATTGCGTTTGTAGTTGTGTCTATTGCGATGCCGGGTATTGTCAGTAAAATTATCTGCTTTGTGCTGATAAATATTCTGGCAGGAATGAGCGGCGTGTGGCCGGTATTTATCCGCAGGGTAAAGAATTCGGTCGGGATTTTGTTTATCATACTGGTCATCATACAGACGCTTTTTTCTCCGGGAGAAGATGTGATCTTTTCTTTCTGGATCTTTGAAGCAAAATGGGAAGGACTGATGATTGCCCTGAACCTGGGCTTTACACTGATGTGTGTAGGAGGCAGTCTGATCTGGTTCTTTGCAGTTACGAAGGAAAAAGATTTTGTACTGTCACTGGAAAAGCAGGGTATGAGCCCGAAAGCATCCTATGTGGTGCTTTCTACGCTCCAGATGGTGCCGGTTCTGAAGAAAAAGTCGGCAACCATCATGAATGCCCAGAAGGCGAGAGGTGTGGAGACAGAAGGAAATCTGATTGTCCGGGCCAAGGTATTTGTGCCGACTATTATTCCTCTTGTGCTCAGCTCCATCACAGGGACTGAGGAGAGAGCCCTTACATTGGAGGCGAGAGGATTTTCATCGGGCATCCGGCCGACACATCTGGAAGATATAGAAAAGACACCGGCAGATAAGACGGCAACCGTGATCATAACGGTTCTGTTTGTTATAGCACTAGCAGGGAGGGTTGCATTATGGGTTATATAGAACTGAAGAATGTTACATACACATACCCATTGGCTGAAGAACCCAGTGTCCGCGATATCAGCGCGGTCATGGAGAGAGGAAAATTCTACTCCATACTGGGAGCGAATGGAAGCGGGAAGACGACCCTGTGCAATATCCTGCGGGGATTTATTCCTAATTTTTACCAGGGTGAGATGTCGGGAGAAGTGATCTTTGATGGGAAAAATCTCCAGGAGTATGAGATGGGAGAGCTTGCATCAAAGATCGGGTACGTTTTCCAGAATCCCTTTAACCAGATCACCGGAGCCCGGGATACGGTCTACGGGGAGATCGCCTACGGGCTTGAAAACTTTGGTGTTCCGGTACCGGAGATCAGAGACCGGGTGGATCAGATCATGGAACTGACCAACATTACATATCTTAGGGACAAGAACCCTTTTGAACTGTCCGGCGGACAGCAGCAGAGAGTAGCCTTTGCTTCTGTTCTTGTACTGGAACCGGATATGTTTGTTATTGATGAGCCTACATCCCAGCTCGATCCCAGGGAGACAGAACGTGTCTTTGACATTATTCTGAAAATGAAGGAGATGGGGAAGACCATTGTTCTGGTAGAACATAAAATGGAGCTTGTAGCGCAGTACAGCGATGAGGTTCTCGTGCTGGAAGAGGGAAGGCTCATACGCGCAGGAGAAAAGCATGAGATCCTGAGTGAGACCGGTTTGCAGGAGCATGGCGTCATGCTGCCACAGACAGTACTTTTGGCAGAAAAAATGCGAAACAGCGGCCTGAAAATCAAAGACGGGATCATCACAGAAGATGAGATGCGGGAACAGCTTGTAAATATAGGCAGATAAGGAGAATTTATATGGGAATGATAGAATTTAAGGATGTGAGTTTCAGCTACCCCAATGGATTTTCAGCTGTCGAGCATGTAAGCTTTGAGATCGGACAGGGAGAGAAAATCGCCATTGTAGGTCAGAACGGAGCAGGGAAGACAACAACGGTGAAGATGATGAATGGACTTTTAAAGCCGACCTCAGGGACAGTTATCGTGGATGACATGGACACAAAAGAGTACACCACCGCGCAGCTCTCCAGGGTGACCGGATATGTGTTCCAGAATCCAGATGAACAGATTTTCCATAATACAGTCAGAGCCGAGATAGAGTTCGGCCCCGGAGTGCTGGGGTTTGATGAGACGAAGATCAAGGAGAAGACAGAATGGGCTGCGGATATATGCGGGCTGACCGAACACATGGAGGAGAACCCGTACAACCTGCCTCTTTCTATCCGGAAATTTGTGACGATAGCATCTGTGCTTGCCATGGACGAGAAAATCCTTGTTTTGGATGAGCCTACTGCCGGGCAGGATCTGCACGGAATCAAATGTCTGGAAAACATCCTGAGCGAACTGGAAAAGAAGGGGACAACTGTGATCACGATTACGCATGATATGGAGTTTGTTGTAAACAATTTCCCGAGAGTGTTTGTTATGGCACATAAAAACCTTCTGAAAGTGGGAACAGCCAGGGAGATTTTCCGGGATGACGCACTTCTGGAAGAAAGTATGCTGAAAAAGCCATATGTGAGCAGCCTGGCAGCAGGCCTGGGAATCGAGGAGGATATTCTGTACCAGGATGAACTGGCAAGATATTTTGTAAAATAAATCTTAGAGTAACAATATGAAAAAGACAGAGCGGAAGCTGAAGGAGAACCCGGCAGTTTCCGCTCTGTCTTGTAATATTTCTTTATATAGGCTATCATACTTAATGGAGAAATCACAGGAAGACTCACAAAGGAGGGCAACATGCGCTATCAGATCAATCACAACTGGTACTTTACACAGCACTACACTGGAAGCCTGAACAGCATGCCGTCTGAGAAGCTGGAGGAGCTGGAGCTGGTCCAGATTCCCCACACAGTACAAATGCTTCCTCTGCGTTACTGCAGTGAGAAGGATTACCAGATGGTGAGCGCCTATATAAAAGAGATAGATATCCCAAAAGACTGGGAGGGAAAATGCGTCACACTGACCCTGGAGGGAGCGGCCCACCAGGCGGAGGTGTACTGCAACGGAAAATCTGCAGGCATCCACGGGTGCGGTTACACGGCATTTGAAGTGGATATCTCAGAACTGCTGCGGTATGGACACACAAACCGGATCGTGGTCAAGGTGGACAGCCGGGAGAGCCTGGACATTCCGCCCTTTGGCTATGTGATCGACTATATGACGTACGGAGGCATCTACCGTCCGGTCTATCTGGAAGTGCGGGAAAACATGCATTTCCGGGACGTCTTTGTCATACCTGATGACAGGAGACATCTGGAGGCAAAGATAGAGGCAGAGGGAGCGCGGGACTGCCAGATCCGGGCCCGGGTGCTGGGAGAGGACGGAGAGGTCTATGCCCGGCTGGAAGAGCAGAATTTTCAGGATCATTTCCATATGCATGTTCCCAGGGCAAAGCTGTGGGATACGGAGGATCCCTGTCTCTATACGCTCCAGCTGGAACTTGTGAAGTTCGGAAATGTCATGGACACAGCTCAGGTGCGCTTTGGCTTCCGAAGGATCGAGATGAAGCAGGACGGATGTTATCTGAACGGAAAAAAGGTGAGGATCAGAGGGCTGAATCGTCATCAGAGCTGGCCCTATATGGGCTATGCGGCTCCGGCCAGAGCCCAGAGGCTGGATGCGGAAATCCTGAAGTATGAGCTGGGATGCAATGCAGTGCGGACCAGCCACTATCCGCAGAGCCATGCGTTTCTGGATCGCTGTGATGAGCTGGGGCTTTTAGTGTTTACAGAGATCCCAGGATGGCAGCACATTGGCGGAGAAAAATGGAAAGACCAGGCAGTGAAAAATACAGAGGATATGGTGCGGCAGTACCGGAACCATCCCAGTATTTTCATGTGGGGTGTCCGGATCAATGAAAGCAGGGATGACGATGACCTGTACAGGAGGACCGTGGAAGCAGCTCACAGCCTGGATCCTTCCAGGCCTACAGGCGGGGTGCGGTGCCTGAAAAACAGCAGCCTTCTGGAAGATGTCTATACGTACAATGACTTCAGCCATACAGGAGACAATCCGGGCTGTGATCCGAAAGAGGCAGTGACGCCGGACATGGAGAAGGCGTACTTTATCACAGAGTATGGCGGTCATATGTATCCCACAAAGGCCTTTGACGATGAGGAGCACAGGAAAGAGCATGCCATGCGGCACGTCCGGGTTCTGGACAGCGCCGCTGCGCATGAGGATATCGGCGGGACTTTTGGCTGGTGCATGTTCGACTACAATACCCACAAGGATTTCGGCAGCGGGGACAGGATCTGTTATCACGGAGTGATGGATATGTTCCGCAATCCCAAACTGGCGGCCAGTGTCTACGCCTCCTGCCAGGAAAGATGGCCGGTACTGGCGGTCAGCAGTACCATGAGTATCGGAGATCATCCGGCAGGGCAGATCGGGGAAGTGGCGGTATTTACCAATGGAGAAAAGGTGCGTCTCTACAAAAATGACACGCTGGCCGGGGAGTATTTTCCCACAAAGAAGTATCCTCATCTTGCGCATCCCCCGGTGTTGATCGGGAATGACCCGTCTGCGGCGGCGCCGGTTTCCGGACAGGCGGAGACGGATAAAGCAGATGCAAACCAGGCAGGAGGGGGACGGAGCACAGGCCTGGCAGGCTGGCTGCGCAGACTGTATCTGTCCGTTTTTGGAGAGGGAGACAAACCGCAGGTGGAGAAAGAAGAGACTGCCCTCCAGGAAGAAGAAAAATATATGGGAAGCTGGGGAGAAGAGACGGCTGTCTGGAAGTTTGAGGCCCTGCAGGGGGATCAAGTCACCCGCACGGTGACGGTCTCCCCTGTGGAGCAAATCCACCTGGAAGGCATCTGTGATACGGACGTACTTGTAGACGGAGATACCTGGGATATGGCGACTGTCCGCCTGCGTGCCGTGGATCAGAACGGTAATCTGGTTCCCTACGCTCACGATGTGCTGCGGTTTGAGACGGAAGGGTGCATTGCGATCTGCGGCCCTGCCGCCATCGCTCTTGAAGGAGGCATGACCGGCTGCTATATTCGCACCACAGGCGAAGAAGGAGAGGGGCGCCTGTGTGTTTACAGGGGAGAAGAAAAAGAGCTGACCTGTACATTTTCCGTAAAAGCGTACAGGGATCGGCTGTAGAAAGCTGGGAGAATTTTGAAAAACAGAACGGAAACGAAACAATATTTATTTGACAACCGGGCGCTGACAGCCCTCATCATTCCGCTGATCATCGAGCAGATGCTGGCTGTTCTTGTAGGAATGGCAGACAGCATTATGGTGGCCAGTGTGGGGGAGGCGGCTGTGTCCGGCGTCTCCTTAGTGGACAACATCATGGTGCTGCTTATTAATGTGTTCGCTGCTCTGGCCACCGGCGGAGCCGTGGTGGCAGGACAGTATCTGGGACAGCAGAAAAAAGAGAGAGCCTGCCAGGCGGCAGAGCAGCTTGTGTGGTTTATCACCATCTGTGCGGTGGTGATCACCCTGATCATCTACGCCTGCAAATATTGGATCCTTCACGGAGTGTTCGGGCAGATCGAGGCGGACGTTATGGGGCATGCAGACACGTACCTGATGATCGTGACGGCTTCTATCCCATTTATTGCTCTCTATAATGGAGGAGCTGCCATTTTCCGGACTATGGGAAACTCGGAGATTTCCATGCGGGTTTCTATTGTCATGAATATCATCAATGTGGCGGGAAATGCCATCTTGATCTACGGATTTCACAGAGGGACAGAAGGTGTGGCGATCCCCACGCTTGTATCCAGAATGACGTCGGCAGTCCTGATCATGGCCCTGCTGGCAGATCAGAGGCGGCCCATCTATGTGAGGCTGTCCCGCAGATACAGACCCGACTGGAGCATGATCCGCAAGATCCTGGGTATCGGCATTCCCAACGGGTTGGAAAATAGCATGTTCCAGCTTGGAAAGATCATCGTGCTGAGCCTTGTCTCCACTTTCGGTACCTATGCCATTGCGGCCAACGCAGTGTCCAATGTCATCGCCTCTTTCCAGGTGCTGCCCGGCATGGCCATTGCTCTGGCGGTGACTACGGTGATCGCAAGGTGCGTGGGTGCAGGAGACTATGAGCAGGTAAAATATTACACGAAAAAGCTGCTTGGCATTACCTACGCCTGCATGGTAGTTACCAATGTGATTATTGTCCTGGTGCTGCCTCTGATCCTGAAAGCCTACAATCTGTCCAGCCAGACGGCGGAAGTGACTACGGGCATCGTCATTTTCTACGCCGTATGCTGTGTGCTGATCTGGCCTCTGGCATTTACCATACCGGCCACATTCCGGGCTTCCGGGGATGCAAAAATGTGCATGTTCATCTCCGTTTTGTCCATGTGGATCTTCCGCATCATTTTCAGCTACATACTTGGACAATATATGGGTATGGGTGTGTTCGGCGTGTGGGTGGCCATGATCATCGACTGGATCGTGCGGAGCATCTGCTTCATCGCCCGGTATTTCAGCGGGAAGTGGAAACATCAGGCGGTAGCCTGAAAATGTCGGGTTTTTGTTGCCAACAGAGCCCTGCTACTTTATAATAGAACTATTCCATTGAGGAAAAAAATACAAGGAGGAACAAGCGGTGAAAAGAGAATTAGTCATTGTACTGGATTTCGGCGGTCAGTACAACCAGCTCGTGGCGCGCCGCGTCCGTGAGAGCAATGTGTACTGTGAAATCTATTCTTACAGGACCGATATCGAGACCATCAAAAGTAAAAACCCAAAAGGGATCATTTTGACCGGCGGTCCCAACAGCTGCTATCTGGAAGACTCACCTACCTATTCCAGAGAGCTTTTTGAACTGGGCATCCCGGTGCTCGGACTTTGCTACGGCGCACAGCTTATGATGCATGTGCTGGGCGGAAAGGTAGAGCGCGCCTCGGTGCGTGAATACGGAAAGACGGAAGTGATGGTGGACCGCAGCTCCAAGTTGTTTGAAAATGTATCTGAGAAAACGGTGTGCTGGATGAGCCATTTCGACTACATTTCCCAGGTGGCGCCCGGTTTCAGGATCACAGCTCACACAGCCGACTGCCCTGTTGCGGCAGCGGAAAATGAGGAGCAGAAGCTGTATGCCATCCAGTTCCACCCGGAGGTGCTCCACACCCAGGAGGGAACAAAGATGCTCTACAATTTCGTGCGGGGCGTCTGCGGATGCTGCGGCGACTGGAGAATGGATTCCTTTGTGGAGAGCTCCATTGAGTCCATCCGTGAGAAGGTGGGGGACGGCAAAGTGCTGCTGGCTCTGTCCGGCGGCGTTGACTCCTCTGTGGCAGCAGGCCTTCTTTCAAGAGCTATCGGCAAACAGCTCACTTGTGTATTTGTAGACCATGGCCTTCTCCGCAAAAACGAGGGAAACGAGGTGGAGGCTGTCTTCGGACCGGAAGGCGACTTTGACCTGAACTTTATCCGCGTCAACGCCCAGGAGCGCTACTACAATAAGCTGGCAGGCGTGACAGAACCGGAGCAGAAGCGCAAGATCATCGGCGAGGAATTTATCCGCGTGTTTGAGGAGGAAGCCAAGAAGATCGGAGCAGTGGATTTCCTGGCGCAGGGCACGATCTACCCGGATGTGGTGGAGAGCGGTCTTGGCGGTGAGTCCGCCGTGATCAAATCACACCACAACGTGGGCGGCCTCCCGGATTTCGTAGATTTCAAGGAGATCATAGAGCCTCTCCGCGACCTGTTCAAGGACGAGGTCCGCAAAGCCGGACTGGAACTTGGCATCCCGGAGGATCTGGTGTTCCGTCAGCCATTCCCGGGCCCGGGACTTGGCATCCGCATCATCGGCGAAGTGACAGCTGAGAAGGTGCGCATCGTGCAGGATGCAGATGCGATCTACCGCGAGGAGATCGCAAAGGCCGGACTGGACAAAGAGATCAATCAGTATTTTGCGGCCCTGACAAACATGCGCTCTGTCGGCGTTATGGGAGACGAGAGAACCTATGATTATGCTGTGGCGCTGAGAGCCGTGAAGACAATCGACTTCATGACAGCCGAGGCGGCAGAGATCCCGTTTGAGGTTCTGCAGAAAGTGATGAGCAGGATCATCAATGAGGTCAAGGGGGTCAACAGAGTATTCTACGATCTGACCAGTAAACCGCCAGGGACGATAGAGTTTGAATAGTAAACAGGGAGCCGGGAGACCGCATAAACACTGGGTTTCCCGGCTTATCATATGCTCCGTGGTACTATTTTGGAACTAAAATTGCAATGAGTAAAAATGAATAAAGAGATAGAAATGTGCAGAAAGCCGTTTGTTCTTTTAACTGAGAGCAGGCGGCTTTTTGGCGTTCTATAAATATATGGCTGCCTGCCAAAAGAGAAAGAGAGGAATTATTTATGAAAAAAATGAGAAAATCCGCTAGTAATGTGAACAATGCTGTTAATCTGATCTCCGGAGCCTATACCTTGCCCCTGATCGACAAACTGTTTTCCAACAGCCAGAGGATTGAGAATATGGATGATGTTTATTTCGCCATAACTGCATTGGTGGATACAGACAGAATCAGCGAGGCGTTCCATATGATAAGAGGATTGTTTGGAATTTCCGGTATGGAATATCCGCAGGAGATTGCACAGTTGGAAAAATCGGAAGAACTGCAGGAATCTTTTGTGTCGGAATTTATTTTTGATTTTTATGATGTGATAGAGGATAAGAGGATAGAAACAGAAGAACAGGAAATTCCCGTTTAAAATGCGGGAATATTACATAGCCGGAAGGTTTTCAATTTGCGAAAATCATCCGGTTTTTTCATGCCTATTTTTATACATAGTCATTTCCCTACACGGGAAGATGGCTATTAAATTTTCAGGAAAGGAGGGAACCGTTATGGCGAATTGCAAAGTAATTGCGATTGCCAACCAGAAAGGCGGAACGGGGAAAACCACCACGACTGTCAACTTAGGGATCGGACTTGCCAGAGAAGGGAAAAAGGTCCTTCTGGTAGACGCTGATCCACAGGGCGATCTGACCACTTCATTAGGGTGGCCGGAGCAGGATAATCTTTCTGTGACGCTTGCCACACAGTTAGAGGGCATTGTGGCTGACCGGGAAATGGATAGCCACGCCGGGATTTTACACCATGAGGAAGGCGTTGATCTGATCCCGTCTAACATTGAACTTGCAGGACTGGAAGTTATGCTTGTCAATGCCATGAGCCGGGAACTGACGCTGAAAAACTATCTGAATGAAGTGAAAAACGGATATGATTATGTGTTGATTGACTGTATGCCGAGTTTGGGTATGCTGACAATCAATGCACTGGCGGCGTCAGATAGTGTAATTGTTCCGGTACAGGCTCAGTATCTTCCGGCAAAGGGAATGACACAGCTTATGAAAACAATCGGGAAGGTACAAAGGCAGATCAATCCGGCGCTGAAGGTAGACGGAGTGCTTTTAACACTTGCGGATATGAGGACAAATCTGGCCCGTGTGACCGCAGAAAGTATCCGGCAGAATTATGGGAGGATGGTCAAGGTTTACCAGACGGTCATTCCGGTTGGCGTGAAAGCAGCGGAAACGAGTGCCGCAGGACAAAGCATTTACAGCTATGACAAAAACAGTACAGTCGCTAAAGCCTATGCGTCATTTACAAGGGAGGTGGTACGGGATGGCGAAAGGCAGAGAAATAAAATTGCCCCTTCCCGCAGCCGATGATCTGTTCAGCACGCAGGAGGAACGTGATGAGGCTAAGCGGGAGTATGTGGCAGATATTCCTCTGATAGAAATCAGCGACTTTCCCAATCATCCGTATAAAGTAAAGCAGGATGAAAGTATGCTGGAACTGGCGGCGAGTATCCGGGAGAAAGGCGTGGTCAATCCTGCTCTGGTGCGCCCGAAACCGGAAGGCGGTTATGAAATGGTAGCAGGACACCGGAGAAAATTCGCCAGTGAACTTGCCGGGAAAGCAGTCATGCCCTGTATCGTGCGAAATCTGACAGATGATGAGGCTACGATTATCATGGTTGACTCTAACCTGCAAAGGGAGAAAGTCTTACCCTCAGAGAAAGCCTTTGCTTATAAGATGAAACTGGACGCAATGAAACGGCAGGGGAAGCGCAGTGATTTAACTTCTGTGCCACTGGCACAGAAGTTACAAGGAAAGACATCAAGACAGCTTTTAGGAGAGCAAGTGGGAGAAAGCCAAGACCAAATCCGCCGCTATATCCGTCTTACCGAACTTATCACACCTATTCTGGATATGGTGGATGAGGGAAAGATTGCCATGCGCCCGGCAGTAGAACTGTCTTACCTGCCGAAAGAGCAACAGCAGGTGCTTTTTGGACACAATGGAGCAGGAAGACTGTACTCCAAGCCATGCACAGGCGATTAAAATGCGGAAATTTGCGGAGGCGGGAAAGCTGAATGAGGACGTGATCCTGTCGATCATGACCGAAGAGAAACCGAACCAGGTGGAGCAGTTTAAAATCCCGAAAAAGAGGATTGACAAATATTTTTCTCCGGGAACCACGCCAAAGCAGATGGAGGACACGATCATTAAGGCATTGGAGCTGTACCGCAGACGGGAACGAGGACGGGAAAGGTAAGAGGACGCCTGGGGGAAAGTGGGTTCCTTTGGTGCTTCCCTTTTTCCGGGGTTTCCGGAGTCTCCGCTCCGGTCAGTGCTAAACGTGTGTCACCGGCACACAGCACCCCCTCCCCACACCCTACCCCTTCCGGATTACCAGCAGTTTACCAGCCGAAAAGAAGAATAAGGAGCCGGTGGCTATCCACATTCCACCGGATCAGTACCCAGCCCTGCCAGCAAGCAGGGATTTTTTTATGTGGGCCGAAAGGCTCGGAAATGGAGGAGAATGAAGTGAAGAAAATCAAACAGTTATTCAGGAAAGGAGTCGCATTGGCACTGGCGGCGGTCACGACACTGTCCGTCCTGCCGGCGGCCACGGTATCGGCTGCGTCCCAGCGGGCAACGATCACATTCGCTTACTGCTATGACGGGAACGGGAATACCATGCCTTTTTAAAGCTTGATGCAAAAACAGAAGGTACAAGGCGGTCAATCCTGTCATCCCTGCCGCTCTACACGGCCGACGATGAGCTTGTCTTTCAGGTTTTGAGGGACAATCGTGTTTCGGAGAAAAACCAGATCAGGATCATGGAACATATTGCTTTTCAAAGGGAATTGACGGAAGAAATTCTATCCCACGACTCCATCTTTGAAGCGTATCCCAACTTTTCAAAAGATGAGTTTGCCCAATACCCCATGACGCTATCCTTGGCTGGCGCTTTTTATGAAGAGGATATCGTCTACACCTATGAGCAATATCGGGAACATCTGGAGATGATGAAGCGCTTTTCTCAGATGCATAAAAACTACCATATTGAGGAAAACAAATCTCCTGCGTTCCGCCATATCCAAATTCTTATCCATGAGGGAAGCTGGGCGATCGTGTCCAAGGAAAAAACGCCGGCGATTCATTTTGTTATCCGGCACCCCAAAATGCGAGAAGCCATGGAAAACATCACAATGCCCATTGTGGAAGGGGAAGAGTATAAATGAGGCTAAATCCGAGTCCCTTGCGTTTGAAAAATGGGTATAAATAAACCAGGCATTCCCTGCTTGCACAGCCTTAGCTGGATACAAGTAAGGAATGCCTGGTTTTGCGATGTGCCTTTTTTACTCCATCGCTTCCCTGTACTCTGGATATGTTTCTTGGATTTTCCGCGCCAGATCCCAAATCTCCTCGTCGCCGGAAAGCACATAGGATGTTCCGCCGGCGCCATGGAACCGGTTTTCATCAAACCAGAAGAGGCAGGTATCCCCATCCGCTGTCTCAAACTCCAGGATCCGGCTGTCTGTAGAGCCGCTGAAAGCTTTGGATACAATGGTCGTTTCCCGTAATGCCTGCAGGATTTCGGAGATGATTTCTTCATCCGTCGTTTCGTAGCGTCCCAGGATGTTATCGTTGTGATGATAGGTAAGCGCGACCGGCAGCTCTTCCAGCGACTGATCCAGAAATTCCTGCTGGCTTTCGGTGCAATAGGCCCGAAGCGATGTGTCTTTTGGGGAACACCCCGCCAGTACGCACAATAAAATCAGCAAAACGGTAATTTTAATCCTCTTCATCCGAATCCCTTTCTGACTGTCATAGCCTGCGCTGTTTTTCTATGTAGAGCTGGTACAATCCCATGCGTGATTTTACACCCGCTTTCTCATAGATCGCCGCGATATGCCGCTGACAGGTTCGCCGGGATAGATACAGTCCATCTGCGATCTCCTGAATACTTTCCTCTGAATTGACCAGCTTGTCAAATACTTCGGTTTCCTTGGGCGTAAGGATAAACAGCTCCGACAAAAGACGGAACGCTTCCTGAGGGTCCAGGTCTGTCGGGATATCCTTGGGGGTGCCGGATGAAACCGGCATCCAGGCTGTATAAAGATAGATGACTACGCTGACGGCCACAGACAGGACCAGTGCCAGAATGATGGATGCCATGCCATTGCTGTCAGAAACAAGCAACGCTACAGAGGCGTTGGTAAGCAAAGCGGCGCTCACGTTATTCATGGCGCGCCCCATACCGGCCCACAGCGCTGGCGTGGGCATATGGCGGGCAAAATCCAGAAAGCTGGTGGTGAAGAATACCACAAAAAATCCAGCCGAAAGATAAAATACGATCAGGCCGATCAAAAACGGGCCGCCCAGCTTGAGTACTACCAAACAGATGACGGACATCAGCATGACGCAGTACATCATCATGGCCATAAATTTCCGCTTTCGGATATCAAAAAGAAAGCCGGCAGAAAGGCCGCTTACCGCCAGCAAAAGCCGCGGCCATTGCCCGATGTCAGTGCCTGCTGCATGATGCATGGTGACCGCGTTGTCCAGCGTACTGAAGATACATGCCATCAGGATGACAAGCAGTGCAAGGAGTCCGCCGGCGGCGATCTTCTTTCGGGTTCCCTTCCCATCATCCTCTATGGCGGGGGACTGGAGTTCTTCCGCTTCTGCGTTTTCCTGGCGGCAAAGCCTTTCTGCCTTCAGCAACAGCGCTAACGCTACAAGGGCAAAGAGTGAAAGTATCAAGGCTTCCGCAGTTTCCAGATCCACAAGATTGTTATTTAGAAACTGCAGGAAGATCCCAAGGGCATAGGAGACACCAACCATACGCGCCAGATGGGTGCGATCCCTCGCCAGTTTGAAAAACAGGTAGTGGGCCGCGCTTCCCAATATCCCCAGAAACAGGAACAATGTCATTCCGGAGAGCAGAGTGGACGAATAAGAAACATGTTTTTGAACCAAAAAATTGCATACTGCCGCTGCTAGTGCAAGGATAAAAAGTCCAACGATTTGTACCCGCCTTTTCAAAAAGCGATGAAACAGCGGATAGAGCAAAAAACCGACAGCGCTTATTCCTAACGCGTAGTTTTGCGCAATCACCGGTTTTTCATCCCCTGCCGTAAGCGAGATCATATTCACATATAGGTACTCGGCGCCAAGAAATAGAAAAGTAAAAATACCAAGCAGCAGAATCGCATAAATGGATTTTGGATTTGTGAAGCTTTTCTTTATTATTATCATACGTCCCATTCCACCCCCTTTCTCCGCAATGGTACAATTATAAACCATTATACTATAAACGGCATGGATTTTCAACGATTTCGGTCGGTTAGAGACTTTTTTTCGCTGACGTTTTTGCGGAATATACAATCCTTCCTGTTTGACCTAAACCAGGGATTCTCCTGGATAAAACCGTATATTTTTGGAGCTGCGTTCCGCATCCGGGAACTACCGGTTTTTTGCGCCCGCACATGCCATTTTACCGCAGCCACACGGTGCAGCCGCGGTAAACAAGGAAATATCCTGAATGAGAGAAGCTGTCTAGTAGGTGATATTGTGGACGTAAAAATAAATCAGCAGGCCACCCAGCCCAGCGCCGCTTATCAGGCTTGCCCACGTCCAGAATAAAGACAGCAGAAGCCCCAGGAAAATAAACACGCAGAACACCACGACAAAAGCGTCTCTCTGGAAGAGCATGATGAATTTGATACAGGCGATCACAACCCCTGCCATCATAACGAGAGCCCCAAGAAGAGCCAGAACAAAAACGTACACCCCGCCATCTGGAGAATTGAGATCAAGATATTAAAGCCAAGACCTATCCCCGCGATCAGGCTGCCTACTTTGATGAGGCTGTCACGGGTAGCGCTGAACGCGCCAAAGAAATAGGTTGCGATTAACCCGTTGGAGCCAATGAGCAGCATGTTTACAATAATGACCCATTCTGCGCTTATGTAGTACGATGTGGAAACTGCCAAGCTAATAATGGCGGTGAGGGCAGTGAGGAACCCACCGATGGCGCCAATGAGATGGTACGGCCTGAACCTTGCATACATACGATATATCCTCTTTCTGATCCTGCGTTCCGAAAAGGCCAGCTGAAGCTTTTTGGACATTCTGTGTCCTGGCCGGCCTTCCATCATGTGAACTTTTCGTTTTTTATCTTTTATCATAGCAGGAAGCTGGTGTTTTTAACAGGCCGCTTTAGCACCAAACTAAAAAAACACTGTGGCGCACCTGCGCCATTTTGAGAAACGAAGCTTTGAGCGGAAAATTGAGGCCATCCACCCTGTACAGAGTGTAATACCTCTTAAGTTTACAGGACGTAGCAGGCCGCCTGTCATGATCGGCAATCCCTTTTGCACAATCAAGGTGTTTTGGAATTTTCACACAAAAAATAGATTGGCGCAGGTGCGCCATGCGTTTTTTGATAAATTGGCGCGAAAGCAGCCTGCACAGATCCTTAAAAAACGATACAGTAAAACCATAAAAGGACAAAAAAAGAGTTTGGATCGCCTTTGGCGTTACAGGCCGAGCAGCAAAGCGATTCATGAGACCAGGACAGAAGAAAGGAGGCACGAATGAAAAAAAGAGGGGCAGCGGCACTTCTGGCAGCCATCTGTTTGCTGGCGGGGTGTGCAGCATCAGATCCTGCGCTTCCGGCAGAGACTCCGACCCCGACAGAGACTTCGTCCCCGGCATACCAAGGGGACTCCCTTTTTGCTTACTGCACCGAAAAGCAGCGGGAGCTTTTGGAGCTGCCCCATGAGGAACTGCCGGTGGAACTGATCTTTCACCATTGGACAGAGACGGCGGCGGACTACGAGACAAGGGACGAAACGGTGATCGCCGGGGTCTTGCAGGCACTGCGGGATGTGTCGGTGGAATCCGAGTCACCCATCGTCTCTACAGATACCCGGGGGCTTACATTTGTGACGGCGCAAGGGGATACCTACAGTTTCTGGTTTGATAAACGCCGGTTCGAAGGGGTGGATGGCAGGTGCTATGTCCTTTCCGAAGATGAAAAGCTTTGGGAACTGGCGTGGGGGATTCGGACAACAGACCCAGAATATCAGGATCTAATGAGATAAGCGGTATTTCCCCATGATTTCCGCGAAAAATGTGGATTGGCGCAGGTGCGCCACATAATTTTTGGGAAATTGGCGCTAAAGCGACCTGCACAAATCCCGAAAAAGGCGCTACAGTAAGTTTTGTTTGACAAGGAGGAGAAACCAAATGCAAGCAAAAAGGAAACTGACGGTGCTGCTGCTTTCCCTGTGTATGCTGCTGGGGATGCTGCCAATGACCGCTTTTGCGGCGGGTGTACCGGCTGCGCCAACAAATCTGAAGCTGGAAGTGACAGCGGACGGCTTAAAGGTCAGCTGGGATAAGCCGGCATCCACCGGCGGGCTGGATATCTTTGAGTATGAAGTGACCCTTTACGGACACTTTGACGGCATTGCCGGAGGAAAGACAAAGGTAGAGACAAAGACGGTTCAGCGGGAGACCACCTGCACCTTTACAAACACAGGAAATGCAGAAGGCGTTATCAATCCTAACTACGAGGTAGAGGTAAAAGCGAGAGAGGGCGTCTCCGGCACCGGCGATCCGGACAATCTGGGGAACTACCAGGTGACGGACTGGACCGATTGGAGCAACGCGAGTACAGTGTCGTTAGATTGGAATGAAGTTACCTTCAATACGACCATCAATAATTATTATACGGGAGTGGTCGATGTGGGGCTGCCTGACAGCGAGAATAAGCTGTACAAGGAAGGCATAACGGCCACAGGGAATCCGGATGTCACATATCCTGATGGTACCACGAGTGATTCTGAGGAACGGGCAGTAACGGAACTGCTCTATCAGTATTTCGAGGAGAATAAGCAAACAGTTCCTGATCTGGAGAATGTCACCGTGAATGATCTGACGGTCGAAGCGGTGCTTGACGGATTTGAGTCATCGCAAGAAGGTGATGGTAATAGCTGGACGCCAACGATCAATGCGACGGTAAATAGGTATTACACGCTCAGACTGGTATACAATCCGGAAACGGAAATCGTACAGCCGGATACAAGGGAGATCGTGAATGCCGTCAATCTGGTGAACGTCAGCTGGAATGTGGGAATGGGATTGACGCCTGCATTCACAGCGACGGTGGACGAGGCGGATCAGGACAAATACGAGGTTTATCTGGAGCAGTGGATCGGCAGCGACGGCAAGAGTATCACCAGCGAGGAGTCTTTCAACAGCGAGATATCGGAAGATGAGAAAATCACGACTTTTGAAGAGGGCGTGACTTACTACTACTCCGTATGGGTGAAGGCGAAGGAGGGATACGCCATCTCTGAGGAGGCATCCGTCTATCTGGACGGTCGTCCCGCCGATAATGGTTATACCCTGGCGAATAATGATGAGCCAAAGAGACCGGACGGCAGCTTTTTAAGCGGCACCTTCAATAGCCTTTTTGTGATGGAGTGTGTCTTTGACCCGCTTAAGGTCAATGGCATAGAAGTGACTTCGGCAAACAAGGACGATATTCTGGGCGATGCCGACGGTTTGGGCGCTACGGTGTCCTATGACCCGGATACCAACACCCTGACGTTGAATAACGCAACGCTGACGGTGAGCGAAGACTTTGCCGCCATACATGCGCTTATTCCGGACCTTACCATTGTGCTGAAAGGCGAAAACCAGATTAACGGCAGCGGCAGCACCGAAAACGGGATTTATTCCAACGGGGACCTGACCATTACGGGGAGCGGAAGACTGCAGATAAGAGGCACCGGTTTCGGGCTTTACGGCAACAGTGCCATTACGCTTACCGGCGGCGCAGACGTGGATATTATCGTTGACTTTTCCAGCGACGGGGCGCCTCAGCCGTATTCGGCGGTACGTGCCCTCGGCGGACTGACGGTGGACGGCGCGACGCTGAATGCGAAGAACAATGCAACTCAGGATGCCAGTTTCGGCACTCCGGGCATTAATACTGACCTTACGGCGATTAACGGAGCGAAGGTGAATATTTCTTCCGTAAACGATCACGGCATCTGCGGTGATGTCATCGTCAGCGGAGCCGGAACCGTAGTAAATGCCTCTTCTGCAAGCGGCGAGCACTATGGTATCTTTGCTGGCCAGGAAGATATCTTTGGTGAATTGGGCGGCGATCAGAAGGGGATCTTCACCATCTCCGACGGAGCGGTTGTCACTGCCAGCGGCGGAAAGGGCGCCATGCGCTGGAAACCTGACTTATCTGGCTACACCGATCCTGTTGTAGCGGCCGGTGATTCTGCTGCGGCTGAGAAAATTATTGGCGATCCTGCCGGCACAGAGTATCAGAACGAAAAATATGTGCAGGTTCGTTCCTCTTTGGAGCCGGTTGAACCCACTGAGCCAACGGATCCTACTGACCCGACCACTCCTACCGACCCGACTGAGCCAACCGATCCAGCCAAGCCCGAACAGCAGGGCAAGCCTTCTGGGCAAACAGAAAGCCCACAGACCGGGGACAGCAGCGATATGGCGCTGTGGATTGGCCTGATGCTGGCTTCCTGCGGCGGCGTGCTGGGAATGCTGTTCTACAGGCGGAAAAAGGCGGCGGCCGGGAAATAAGGCTGAGAGATAAAACAAAACCGGCAAAAGCGCCTGCGGGCGGGCTTCGTGCAAAAACCACAGCCCGCCCCGGCGCAGCCGGTATCTTTTTCAAGAAGGGATATCCCTTCTATCCTTTGGTATGCACCAAAGGATAAGTGACTCTGTTTGACAAGGAGGAAAAATACAATGCAAGCAAAAAAGAAACTGACGGCGCTGCTGCTTTCCCTGTGTATGCTGCTGGGGATGCTACCAATGACCGCTTTTGCGGCGGGTGTACCGGCTGCTCCGGGAGATTTAAAGCGGGAGTGGACAAACAGCGGTTTGAAAGTCAGCTGGAGCCAGCCGGAACCCATCGGAGAGCTGGAGATCTTTGAGTATGAAGTGTCCCTTTTCGTCGATGAGAATCTAAAGGAGAAAGAAACGGTTCGCCAGGCTACTGACTATACCTTTAAAACGTTTGGGGATTTAACAGAACTCACAACCTTTCGCGTGGAGGTGAAAGCGCGGGAGGCTATTTCCGGCACCGGCGATCGGGGCAATCCGGCGAGCTTTGATGTGACGGAATGGACTGAGTGGAGCAGCGCGAGCAAAGAGACATTCGTTGAAGACGAGTCAATTAAAGTCAACACGGAGATCATTAAGCATTATACGGGAGTTGTAGATGTGGCTTTGCCCGGCAGCGACCAGAAGCTATATAAGGAGGGCATAGAAGCTGCAGATGATGCTGATATAGAAGCCATAATGGATCTGCTCTATGCCTATTTCGAGGAGAATAAGGCAACGGTTCCTGAGCTGGCGGATGTCGCAAAAGCAGACCTGACGACGGAAATGGTTTTGACCAGGATCGAATCGTCGAGAACAGTAGGGTCTATAAACACTGAGGGTGAGGGAAGACCTGTGGTAGTGGTACATGAGGTGGTGGATAAATATTACGATCTCAGGCTGGTATACAAAGAGCAACACGAGCATGTCTGGGCGGAAGACTGGACCAGCGACGGCACACATCACTGGAAAGCCTGCACGGCAGAGGGCTGCGCCGAAAAAGACCAGTACGAAGTGCATCAGATAGCAAACGGGGTTTGTACGGTGTGCAAGGCTGAAGTAGAAACATCCGGGGTACAGACGTATGCGGTAAAGGTGAACGGCATCACCGTCACCAGCGCCAACGCCAGCGACATTCTGGGTGATGCCGACGGTGACGGCGCCACGGCGTACTATGATCCGGCGGCCAACACCTTGACACTGGATAACGCCCAGCTGACATCCAGCGGCTTCGGCGCTGTATGGGCGCAGGAAGAGAACTTTACCCTTGTGCTGAAAGGTGAGAATCAGATTACCGGAGAAGGGGACTTCCCTCACTCCGCGGTTTATTCCCACGGGGCTATGACGGTCAAAGGAAACGGAAGCCTGACCACCAGCGGCACCTATTTCGGCCTGTTTGGCAACAATACCATTACCATTGAAGACGGGGCGTCTGTAGATCTTACCGTTGACTTTTCCAGCGACGAGCAGGATCAGCCATATGCCGCAGTCAGAGCAATCGGCGGACTGACGGTGGACGGCGCGACGCTGAATGCGAAGAACAATGCAACTCAGGATGCCAGTTTCGGCACTCCGGGCATTAATACTGACCTTACGGCGATTAACGGAGCGAAGGTGAATATTTCTTCCGTAAACGATCACGGCATCTGCGGTGATGTCATCGTCAGCGGAGCCGGAACCGTAGTAAATGCCTCTTCTGCAAGCGGCGAGCACTATGGTATCTTTGCTGGCCAGGAAGATATCTTTGGTGAATTGGGCGGCGATCAGAAGGGGATCTTCACCATCTCCGACGGAGCGGTTGTCACTGCCAGCGGCGGAAAGGGCGCCATGCGCTGGAAACCTGACTTATCTGGCTACACCGATCCTGTTGTAGCGGCCGGTGATTCTGCTGCGGCTGAGAAAATTATTGGCGATCCTGCCGGCACAGAGTATCAGAACGAAAAATATGTGCAGGTTCGTTCCTCTTTGGAGCCGGTTGAACCCACTGAGCCAACGGATCCTACTGACCCGACCACTCCTACCGACCCGACTGAGCCAACCGATCCAGCCAAGCCCGAACAGCAGGGCAAGCCTTCTGGGCAAACAGAAAGCCCACAGACCGGGGACAGCAGCGATATGGCGCTGTGGATTGGCCTGATGCTGGCTTCCTGCGGCGGCGTGCTGGGAATGCTGTTCTACAGGCGGAAAAAGGCGGCGGCCGGGAAATAAGGCTGAGAGATAAAACAAAACCGGCAAAAGCGCCTGCGGGCGGGCTTCGTGCAAAAACCACAGCCCGCCCCGGCGCAGCCGGTATCTTTTTCAAGAAGGGATATCCCTTCTATCCTTTGGTATGCACCAAAGGATAAGTGACTCTGTTTGACAAGAAGGTATTCACCGGCTGGTACAGGGATAAAGCCTGCACCGCCGGCCCGGTAACAGGGCTTAAAATCCTTGAAGAGCTGAAAGAGCGCCCTGTCAGGGAAGCGCCCTATGCGCCGATGGATCTCTACGCCAAATGGGAGACGCAGGAAAGCTGAAAACGCAGAAGGGATATCCCTCCTTTATGCTTTGGTGAATACCAAAGCATAAAGAACTTTAACTGCGGCAAAGAAGGTTATTCGTTCCGCCCTGGCTGCCTGAACCGACGCACCGGGGAACGGATGGCATAGAACACCGAGAAAAAGGGGGGGTGACACACCAAAAAGAATGATCAAACCCGTGTATTCACATAAATGTTATCTTGAAAGGAGAAAAATCAATCATGAAACTAAAGCGCAAACTTCTTGCAGGACTGCTGACGCTTTGTATGGCTGTTGGAATGGCTGTGCCGGCGTTTGCGGCGAACGGCCCCTCGTCCGGGGACTACAGTTTTGCATACCTCAGGCTCGGTAATTCGGAGGATGGGTATCAGACGCTCTTTGCCAACAGCGGCCAGATTGACGATGTATCAGGTGCTGTTTATGATAAGGCGAGCAACACCGTTACTCTGACCAACTACAACAACCCGACCAATATCCTTGTCGCCAACGAGATGGGCGATGATCTGAAGCTTCATCTGGTGGGAGACAACCATATCTCCGAACTGGTTGTATACGGCTTCGGCTGGGGCGGCAATCTGGAAATTACCGGAGACGGCTCCCTGACCATCAATGAAAACAAAACATCTCAGACTGCGGCGATCCGCTTTATGGCTGAGGGAACACAGGGTCTGCTCAAGGTCGGCTCAAACGCTTCTGTGACAGCGTATAAGAGCGCAGGTGAAAACACTTATTCTGCGGCCTTTGTATCTACTACCTCCTCAACCCTTCCCTTCCAAGGCAATCTGGAAGCAGCCCTTACCATGACCCCTGACTCCGGCGTGGAAGGCGAATATGCAGTGGGTGCAACTGTTATTTATGAAGATGAAGAAAGTTATGCTAACAGAACATGGCAGCTTGCCACAAAGGACAATGACGGCAAACTCTACGGCATTTACTTCTTCGAGGCTAATGAGTATTCAGAGGGTCAAACTGATGTGTTTGAGCTTGTAAAGGTTGACGGACTTGCCAGTGGAAATGAATATCTCGCGGTAGCTGTCAGCAAAACCGCCGGCGTAGCATGGCCCGAGGGCTATACTAAGGACCCCGAGGGAAAAACCGTTGACGCAAAAATTTCAAATACAATGAACATGACCTTACTTCAAAAAGACGGCGAAACCTTCTATTGGGGTCCGGATAAGATTGAATATCCTCCTGAAGGCGGAGTAGGAACATCTTGGTATTCCGTTTACAAGGGACTTACCGACAAGATGGAGATTGTGGATCATTGGGGCGATAAAAAAGAAGCTGTAATTGCAGCTCCTGTTGAGGGTATGAGAAATCTTACCACGGATCATAAGGCAATCCCCGAGGGCTACAGCCAGGTTATGAAAAAAACAGGTACATTCGATTACTTCTGCACCAACGATGTAATCAAGTCAGTGCCCGTTAAAGACCCGGTAGAGCCGACTCCGACGCCCGGTGATGAAGGAAAAATTAAGGATCTGACCAATTCCGATACCGGGGTTTCCATCTCCCTGACCAACGGCGTACCCGAGGGTGCTAAACTTTATGCCGACACTATGGCAACAGATAGCGTTTTGGAAAGCAAACCCGGATTAAAAGAGGAGCTTCCCGGCTTACTTACTGTTTACCAAATCACCGTTAAAGATGCCGACGGCAAGACCGTTGAGGTTAAGAATAACCCCATGACGGTTAAAATCCCGATGACTAATCAGCTTAAGGGCTACAAATACTATCAGGCGGTATATCTGGGAGACCCGCTGGAACGCTTTGATGCAGTGGTGGACGGTGACTTCCTGGTATTTGAGACTACCCATCTGAGCCAGTATGCTATCCTTGGCTCCAACACACCGTTTGAAACCAGCGAAAAGCCCACCGACCCCACTACTCCTACAGACCCTACAGACCCGACTGACCCAGCCAAGCCCGAACAGCCTGGCAAGCCTTCTGAGAAAACAGAAAGCCCCCAGACCGGCGATAACAGCAATATGTTCCTGTTGGTCGCTCTGCTGTTTGCCAGCGGTGGTGTTCTGACCGTGTTGGGTGTTACAGACAAGAGAAAAAAGAAAGGGATCACTAAATAACATTGACAAACCCGAAATAGCATTATGATAAGCGGGCAGTGACCGAAAGACTGTCACTGCCCGTTTTCAAAAAACTCGATGTGAATATATGCTGGAAGTGAACATTTCTCGCTTTCGCAAAAAGCAGTCACGCAAACTGATTGAAAATTGAAAGGTTAAAGATAAAGGTCGGTGACGGTAAATATGTCTCCTGAAAAAAGAATAGACAACCGGAGTCACTCTCCAGCATGATTTTAAGACGCTCAGCAAGAAATTACTTGCTGAGCGTTTTTCTTTACTCTCTCGACAAAATGCCGTTCCTTTCAGCGCGAAAACAGGCAGTTCGCCAAAAAATTTACTTAAAGGCATTAGAAATCCGAAAATGCCGTCGTTCTTATTTTATAGAAAACCATCTTGAACAGGAGGTGAACCCGATGTACCTTGCGTCGTTGCTTGAAAACATAAAATATGGGATTTTGCCGTAAGAAACGGCGTTTCCGCCGTCCTTCGGCGACAAGGTAGGAAATGAGAAATAACACAGGAAAGATACAGGTGTTGAAATAGCAAAGACTGTCTTTGCGCAGACACACAGACACCTATATTTTTTTGACCTTCCCGGTCGACAGAATTCAAAACAATATCCGAGAAGCGCCAATAAAAGCACCGAAAAAACGGGAATTTTACTTGGCTTGACTTTTTGCGGCCTTTACGCCTTAAAACAGCGGCAATCCGGCAGCTCTGTCGGCTGCCGCAGCCCTCCGTATCAATCGTTTTTGAAACCAACCAAAAACGATTGAACGGAGGCACATAACCTTGAAAAACCAACCCAAAGCGGTTTATATCATAGAAAACGGCGGGTACACGGAATTGACCTATGAGGAATTCTGTCGCCGTGAGCAAATCTGCCCGTTATATGCGGACAAGCTGTTCCTGCCTCTCTACGGCAGGCTTATGGAGGTATCCAAAGAGGATTACGCAGAATTCTACCGAGCAAAGCGTCGACAGAAATATCTGGACGAACGCTCTGCGGACAACGGCGACTTCTCTTACGATATGCTGACCACCGATGAATTCAGCGGCGAGGACATCCTCATCGCCGAGCAGCCGGATGTATGCGACGCCGTAGTGGAAAGCATTATGACGGACAAGCTCAGGAAAGCCATCCTCAAGCTGACCGATTAGGAACAGCTCCTCATCTACCGCCATTATTACGCCGATATTTCAGGCACCGACCTTGCCGAAATTTACGGCGTATCACAACAGGCAATCAGCAAGCGGATCGCAAAAATCAGAGCAAAGCTCAAAAATCTTTTAGAAAATTAAAAAACTTGGTTGTAGCCCCCTCAACTTTTCGGCATGGAAAGTGAGGGGGCTTTCTCTATAGCCTCCGCCCGTTCTTTGAAAACCGAATAGTACAGCGCATCCTTTACCTTCCTTCTGCCGTCGGCGAAGCCGATAAGCCACACGACCTTTTGAGTCGGACGGTGCGGCGCATCCGCACCGAAGGCCATGAAAAGCAGAAGCAATAATGATACTTGCGTCCAGTCACAGGCCGAGCGTTGAAGCGGTATGAACAAAATGCCGTGAGCCGTCGCAGCCAATGAGGGCGCCTCGCAGAGATCCTGGGAGTGGTGGGATTCCAATGAGGTCAAATGCATGACCGGAGGATGTGTTCCCTTGTTCGGGGCGTCGTGGACAAATACGGACAGAACCAAGAACGATTGATACAAAACACAAGGCGGTCGTTTGCCCAAAAGCACTCGGCCGCCTTTTACTTAAACGGAGGCTAACTATGAAAGAGATTAAACGAGGCGAAATCTATTCCGCCGACTTCGGCGTAGGCTTCGGCAGTGAGCAAGGCGGCGTTCGTCCGGTTTTGATTTTGCAGAATAATACTGGCAACAAGCACAGCCCCACCACCATCGTGGCGGCGATCACAGGCAGAAGTGAAGTTCATATAGATATATTTGATGATCGGCTTGTAGTATATTCTCCGGGTGGAATGCCGGACGGTACGAAAATCCAGGAACGGAATATTGATACTGTTCCATCCACAAGGCGTAATCCGGTATTGGCAGATATATTTAGCCGACTGGGATATATGGAAAGACAGGGCAGTGGGTTGAATAAAATAAGAAATGCTTATCGGAGTGCAGAGAACTACACACCAGATAAGGAGCCGGTGTTCTATTCTGACCGGGTGGAGTTTACTGTTACATTGAAAAATCTGAATTTTTCAGCCTCAGAAAATGAAGCTAAAAGTGAGGCAAAAAATGAAGCTGAAAATTACAGACTGACAGAATTAGAAGAAAGGCTGTGTAACCTGCTTTTAGAGTATCCTGAACTGACGCAGTCGGAGATTAGAGAAAGATTGGATTTATCAAGAAGTAAGGTCCAAAGAATGATGAGGAAATTAACAGAAGATGGTATAATTATACGAGAAGGATCACGGAGAAAAGGATATTGGACGATCCATCTTTAAAGCTGATTGCTTTATAATAACGAAAGTTAAAGTTGTAGGAGGAGATCAGTATGGCCTATACTGTTAAATCTTCTGAACGTTTGCGACCATCGGCAGCGGACACGGAAACTAAAGCACTACTATATCTTATGAATTTCAGGGACGATAGCGATGAAATATTCTTCTTTGTTGTGGACTTTTTTAATGATCTGACTGGAATGAATAAGATGGGTGATAAACTATGGGATTTGCAATCTAAGGGAGATAAACAGCCATCACCGTATATTATAGGAACGGAGTTAGTGACTTTATATAAAAATTTTGTAAGCGAATTTGAGTTTGCATATTACATAATTTTTTTGGGTGGCGTTAGTAGTTCGTTAAGAATAGATGATACACTTACACGCTTTGGAATTGATAATATAAAATCAACAGCAAAACCAAAACTAATAAATGGACTCAGAGATGAATGTAAGAAAAAGACATATATAGACGATAATGATATAGATGATACGAAGATTGATCAATTTCTCAAAAAGGTTTATTTTGTTATTGATGATCAGAGCAAAAGCGAATATGTAAAGAAGATTATAAAACTGAATCCAACCATTATTCCATCAGAAGATACATTAGTCGCTATTTTTAATGAAATTCGAGATGCTCAGTCGGGAAAGAAAAATGCAAGTGTTGTTGAGGGAGTGACATTAGTTGCACCTGATGAGGCATTAAATTATGGTAGGCACCTAACTACTACAGAAATCCGGTTATTGGTTTTGAATCGAATTTTAAACCAGGACGTTATAGGCGCTAAAGTGCCTCATTCTTTTATAGATATTTATGTTCAATTTCCAGAGGAAAAAAGAAAAAACTTATTGGAAGACTGCCAGCTAGATTTATCAAGGGCGCTTTTTAATACAAACTGCCAAGAAGATTTTTGGAAATTATTTGAAAATATATATCAAACGATTTTAGAAAATCCTACGGATAAAGTTGAAGAACTGTATAGGAAATTAGATAAGCTAATCATTGGGCGTTGCTTAGATTTTGATGTACTATCACTTAAATATTTTGTTTCAGTTATAAAGGATGGTATTAGTCTATGATTATAAGAGCTGTATACATTGGGAATTCTGAAGAAGCATATATAAATAAGGAATTTAAAGAAGGCTTGAACATTATTTCTAGTGATGACAATAATAAAGGAAAAACTATAGTTATTCAGGCAATTATGTATTGCTTGGGAAACATTCCAGCTTTCCCGTCAGCTTTTGATTATGAAAATTATTATTTCATTCTCTACATAGAACAAGATGATAAGCTAATTAAAATCTGTAGAAAGAATAAGAATTTTGTCATAAGAAAAGATGAAGAGTATACTGTCTTCGATAATACTGCTGAGTTTAAACGGTATTGGAATAAAAACATACAGAAATTACCTATTATAAAAAAGAAAATATTTATAAAATTGTTGATCCTGAGCTGTTAGTACAAATATTTTTTGTGGGACAAGATAAAAAAGTAACATATGATATCGTAAATAAAGGATTTTATAAAAAAGAAGATTTTTATAAATTAATTTATTCGATGGCAGGTATTAATGGGGATGCAGCACCTATAGAAGATATAGAAAAGGCAAAGAAAAAAATAAAAGAACTTAAAAATGAAAGAGATATTTTATTGAAGGAAAATAAAATTTTAAAAAAGAATTTAGCACTTGAGTTTTTAAGCTCTACAAATGATAGGGCTGCATTGGAGGGAATGCTAAAGGAAGTTGAAAGAATTAAGAATAAGCTGGTCAATTTGAAAAAAGAAAGAAGTAATGCAGTTTCACGAAGAACAAAAAATGAAATAGCATTGAAAGAGTTACGCTCTTTAAACAGAACAATGAAGACGGGACAAATTTCATGTATGGATTGTGGATCGACACATATAGCATATGAGAGTGCTGACTCAGAATTTTCATTTGATATTTCAACTTCAAAAATGCGTACTCAAATATTGAATTCCGTACAAGAAAAAATAGATATTTATAATGAAGAAATTACACGATTAACTAATGAAATTTCATTATGCCAAAAAGAATTGGACGCTTGTATGGAAACCGAAGATATTCCAATCGAGGCTTTATTAGTAATTAGACAGGAAATGGAAGGCGCAAGAAATGCAGATGATCGCATAAAAGAGATTGACACGGAAGTACAAGAACTTTCAGGACAGTTAGAAATGAAAAGTGCTATATCAGAAGATATAGAGAAAAAGATAAAAAATCTTTTAAATGGTATAATAAATACTATGAATGGATTTTATTCCAAAGTTGATTCGGCAGGTACAGAACCATATGCTGATATTTTTACAACGAGAGATAAAATTTATTCTGGAAGTGAAGCAACAGAATTTCATTTGGCGAGAATGTATGCATTTGGAAAAATTTTAAAACATGATTATCCCATAATTGTGGATTCTTTTAGAGCAGAAGATTTATCAACGGAACGAGAAAACAAGGTACTTAATGAATTTAAAGAATTAGATAATCAGATTATTTTTACTACAACACTAAAGGCTGAAGAAGGAGAAAAATATGCTTTTGATAGTTCTTTGAACAACATTAGCTTTAGCGGTCATGTGACTAATAAAATGCTGTCAAATGCTTATGTTGATGAATTTAGGAAAGTGGCTGAGGAGATGTTAATAACAATCAATAGTTAATATTAAAAGGAATTGTGGAACTATTATGGTACTAAAACCTGTGGGTACTCAAAATACCCCTAAAAAACAGTATAATATGGATACGAGAATTGCAAAAAATCCGTCAGAAATACCACAATCGCACAATGACTTTGGGGAGTTTGAATAAAACGAAACACCGTAAAAAACCAGTGTTTATGCAGGTTTGCGGCGCTTCAAGAGGCCTTTTGATAACAATTTGATAACAGCCATACAGGAGCCATTATTCTTGTAATCCAGTGGTTTTATGATTGGAGAATGGTTAACAAGCGGCTTTGCAACAAATAAATCTATATTATAAAGCCCTTAGCTGTGGGTACGAAACTCATAGCTAAGGGCTTTTGTCGTCTTTATGCTGCTTGCTCAAAAATATGTTTCTGCATGTTCAAGTAATATTTCAAATCGTCAGCGGTTTTCTTTTTGAAATATTTTTGCCGGCTTATAGACTGCGTACTAATGTTATTAGCTTCCGCTAAAAGCTCCCTTGCACCAGAGGGAAAATCAATCGATTTCCGATTGGACAAAGAGAACGGATTTGAATGGATCGGGGAATATGACATCAGTGCAGATAATCTGCTGAGTGGCAATAACCGTGAACAGAAGATAAAAGAGGCGAAAGAGTTCCTGCTTGAGATATTGACGGATGGGGCAGTTGAACAGAATGACATCCTTAAAGAGTCAGAAAGCCGTGGCGTTAAATGGAAAACGCTTTGGAATGCGAAGAAGGCTCTAGGTGTTCAGTCGATAAAATCCGGCGGACACTGGTCGTGGGTATTGCCGGAACAATAAATCAACATGGCAAGATTACCATTTCTTTAGGAACAGGTAATGTTGCCACCTTGAAAGGAGGTTTGGATGAAACAGGTACAGATACTACAGGAATTGTTTGTGCTGCTGATCCACTATCATCTGATGGAGGGCGACAGCAATGTGGATGAGATAAGGATAGGATTGGAGAAGAAATTAGATGCGATGGTATTGCATGAACTGTATGAAAAATCTAAGACTGCATCGACAGAGGCTGAAAGGGAAAAATTCAGGAAGGAATATCTGGATAGGAAGGGAATACCTGACAGCTTTCGCTGGTAATGGTTTCTTTGATGATATGAGACAGGAGCGTGTCACGCTCCTGTGATATCAGACAAGGCAGAAGGAGGAGGTATATGATTATTCAACTGGAACGTGCATCACGGAATGTAAACCTTAATTTTTATGAGATAGAAACGAGACAGATTGCTATGCTCAATGAAATCTTTGGGGATGTAGATCTGACAAAAAGAGAAATGCGGACGTTGGTATGGCTTGCAGGATGGGAGGAAAGTACAGTGGCAAATATGGTATCCGCAATACGAAAAGCGATTGCGGCGAAAGTAACAAAGCCTTGCGCTGTATTCGGCGCTGATTACTGCCCGAAAAGGGAGAGAAGAAAATTATTGAAGAGAACAATCAGTTTTATGACAGGGAAAGGTTCTGTCAACCATAACAGCAGGAAATCCCATGCGAAAAATACAGATCCAGAGAGAAGTTATCTGAATGTGGAATACTGCAACGAAAATATCCGAGATGCCTATCACGATTTATTTGATGAAGCGTTAGCCCGTTATAATGAAAAACAGACAAGGAATGACCGTCGGATTGACGATTATTACGAAAAAATCCGCTCTGGAAAACAAGAAAGGCCATTCCATGAAGTTATCCTGCAGATCGGGGATAAGGATACAATGGGAGCGGAAACAGAAGAAGGACAGCTTGCGGCAAAGATACTGGACGAATATATGCAGGATTTCCAGAGAAGAAATCCCACATTAAGAGTGTTCTCGGCTCATCTACACATGGACGAGGCAACGCCACATTTGCACATAGATTTCGTGCTTTATATTACAGGAAGCAAACGGGGCTTGATACAAGGGTGTCTCTAAAACAGGCGTTGACAGCCCTTGGTTTTAAAGGCGGTACGAGAAGGGAAGCGGAATTAAATCAATGGGTATCGGCTGAAAAGCAGCAACTTGCCGCAATTATGCTGGAACATCGGATTGAGTGGGAACAGAAAGGCACACATGAAAAGCATTTGTCCTTGTTGGATTTTGAAAAGCAGGAGAGGGCAAAGGAGGTGGCTGCGCTCGAAAAACAAAAAACTGAGTTGGAGGTGCATAACGCTACTATGCAGGAAGTCAATGAAAAATGGCTTGACCAGTTGGAGAATATTGAGCATGATATATTTTCGGCGCAGGAAAACCGGGAAGAAGCCGATAAGCAGGCAGAACAGGCAAAGAGAAAGGCGTTACAATATGAGAAAAAGTTGACGGAAATTGCGCCTATGGTAAAAGATATGGAGCGGTTCGCAGAGAAATATTCTGCCAATCCAGAGGAAGTGCTTCCAGAGGCGGGAACGCTGGAAACGGGGAAATCCTACCGAGAAAAGAAAGTAAAGCCGCTGATTAAGAAGATCGTGGCGGTGTTGCGGTCTGTTTATCGGGCTTATCTGGATCTTTCCAGAAGATTCAGTGATATGCAGAAATCTTATGAGAGGGCGTGGAGTAAAGTTAATTCTCTTACTGCACGTGTAGAAGAACTCTGGAATGAAAACAGAAATCTGAGGGAACGTCTTGGAGATTTTGGCAGGGTAGAACGGGCATTAGGACGAGATACAGTTGAAACGATTATTCAGAAGGAGAAAAGACTGGAAGAAGTGCAGAGAATGCAAAAGCAGAGGCAGAAAAGGAAGATAGACAGAGGGGAAAGATGAAGAAACATTTAGATTGCTTTCAGGGTTCGGTTCTTGTGGATAATAAGTCGATTATGTGGTAAAATCAAAGAGCAAAGATAAAAACGCAACGTAAGAGATAATCTCTTATAGAGCCGGTAGGTAGCCCGGCCGCACCGTCTGGTGTAAGTAACCCTCCCTCCTTAGGGTCGTCCCTTCTTTGTTCATCACAATCATTTAAGGAGGAATTGTCATGGACAAAGTATCAGGCAGATTGACAGTATTTTATGAAAATCCATTCTGGGCAGGCGTTTTTGAATGTATATCGGATGGAAAGCTCTCTGTATGCAAGGTTACGTTTGGTGCGGAACCTAAAGACTATGAGGTGTATGATTTTGTCTTGAAAAATTACTATCAGCTAAGATTTAGTCCGGCTGTGGCAACTGATGTAAAGGAGACTGGGCGTAACCCAAAACGGATACAGCGAGAAGTACGAAAACAGGTACAGAATACTGGAATAGGTACAAAATCGCAACAGGCTTTGAAATTGCAGCAGGAGCAGTTGAAAACTGAGCGCAAGACTGTGAGCCGGGAACAACGGGAGGCAGAGAAACAGCGGCAGTTTGAACTGAAACAGCAGAAAAGGAAAGAGAAGCATAGGGGCAGGTGATCTGCTCCTATGTTTCTAAAAAATATTTGTGATACGAGGTGATTTTGCATGGAAAATTATTTACCGTACATAGTATCAGTAGTTTGTGCTTTGATTTCTGGATTTACAAGCTATGCAGTTGCGAGAAGACAGAGTAAAGAAGATATTATGAAACTCGAAAAAAGTTATGAGTTGGATTTGGAAAATGAAAAAGAAATGCATAAATTGGAAATTGATAAATTAGAGTTGGAGCATAAACATCAATTGGAATTACAACAAAAACAATTTGAAAATCAATTGGGCAGTGATATGATGAATACACTTATTTCAGAGGCAATGAAGATGCCAGAGGTTAAAAAACAAATTTCTCAAGGCATGAATATTACGGGTAATAAGAAACGATAGTTTTTAGTGTAAAAAGACAGATAAATACTAATAGAATGAAATAGGCTTTTTCAGTTTTTATTAAGAAAAATGCTGGTAAAAGGGAGAAAAAAGATTCTATGAGGAATATGAAAATAGACGCTAATGGAACAGAAATCAGAGTAATGGGAGATGTTGCTAATGAGGATGCTTATATTTCGCTGACTGATATTGCAAAATATAAAAATCCAGATAATGCATTTATCGTGGTGGCGAACTGGATGCGTAACCATTCTACGATTTCATTTTTGGGCTTGTGGGAACAAATTCACAATCCCAATTTTAAACCTATCGAATTCGATAGGTTAAAAGCGGAGTCGGGAGATAATGCGTTTACGCTGACGCCGCAGCAATGGATAAAAGCAACGGACGCAATCGGTATCGTATCAAAATCAGGACGGTATGGCGGAACTTATGCTCATACAGATATTGCATTTGAGTTTGCTTCGTGGATTTCTCCAGAATTTAAACTTTATATTATCAAGGATTATCAGCGATTGAAGAAAGACGAAGCAAACAGATTAGCGATTGGATGGGATGCAAAGAGAGAACTATCAAAAATAAATTATCGTATTCATACAGATGCGGTAAAGGAATTTCTGATAACACCAACATTGTCTCCGCAGGAGATGGCATATACATATGCTTCAGAAGCAGATATTTTAAATATGGCTTTGTTTGGGAAAACGGCGGCGCAATGGAGAAACGAAAAAGGAATAAGCGGAAAAATACCGAATATCAGAGATTTCGCTTCGGCGGAAGAATTGGTTGTGCTTATTAATCTGGAAGATACTAATGCTGATCTGATAAGACAGGAAGTGCCTAAAATCGAAAGACTGAAAATATTAAGGGAAAAAGCCTATAGACAGCTTGAAATTCTTAAAAAGAATCAGAAAACGATTGAAGCATTGAAGCAAAATTTAATTGAAGATTCAGGAAAGAATAATTAAGAAATGGAAATTTCAGATGCTAAAGGGATTAGTTTAAATACTTATAAATCCTTGTCTTGATGGTTGGGTTAAAATAAGTACGACAGAACTAAATTGTATTGAGAGAAAGTTAAAAATAGGAGGCGCAGGACTTGTCAACAGAAAATTTTACAATAACCATTCAGGGAGATAGCGAAGGATATGTAACCTTTGAATGTCCCTATTGCGACTCGGAATTTAAGTTGCAAGCTGGAGAATATCAGAATGACGATGAACCTTTTGAAGAACTGTTTTGCCCATACTGCGGTCTGGCAAAAGAGAAAAATGAATTTCTGTCATCAGATGTAATTGAGCAGGCACAAGTGATAGCTTATAACCATATGGTAGAGGAATTAAATAAGTCATTCAAGAAAATGCAGAGGTCGGTTAATCGCTCAAAAGGTTTGATAAAAATGGATTTTAAGCCATTGAAAAAGGTTGCAACAAAAGAATTGAAGGATAAGGACACCACGGAAACAGAGTTTACTTGTTCATGTTGCGGTCGCAGAGTTAAGGTGCTTTATTGTGCCGGAGAGGCAAAGATATTTTGTCCGTATTGTGGGGTGGATATATGAACAGATTAGAATTAAGAAAACTGAGTTTAGAATTTCGCAGGTTATCAAGTAATCTGCTCAATAGCACTGATGACACAGCAGATATAAATCTTTCTCGTTTCCTCAAATTCATAGATGGAAATGAGTTAATATCAGGATTCATTAAAGATAAAATCTCAGGTGTCGATTATGATTTTAAGAAATGCTACGATATAGGTTGTTCAGGATGGGCGGGTTTTAATCCGCCTGAAGATGAAGCGTGTCATATTAAGGCACAGTATGATTATCTTTTGTTCATAAACAATGAGGATAAGGTAAATGTGCGTGGACAGGCAATGCGATATTGTTGGTCGAGTAAAAAAGTAAATGATAATATTCAAAGTTTCCTTGATATGGCGTTTAAACCCCTTATAGATTTTATAAATGACTACCTTTCGATGGAAATGATTATTTGTGACGAGGAGGAAAAGACCATGAGTGGAAATACATATATTCAAAATATTGAAACTGTTAATGGCTTGGCAAGCCAACAGAATAGTGGAGTGATAAATACTTACAACACTACAAATGATATAAGTTCTATGATTACTTTGATTGACAAATTGCTTGCATCACTGCCTGAGATACAGGGAGTTGACTCAGAAGAAATCGAGAATGTGAAAGATGATTTGGAAATGATTCAAGAGCAGTTGAAAAGCGATGCTCCGAAAAAGAATCGTATAGGAAAGGCTCTTGTAGGAATCAAAAAGTTTGTAGGCGATTTCTCCATGAAGCTTGCAGTAACGCTTGCCGCTGGAGCAGTCACGGGAACAGATTGGAATATGTTACTGCAACAGGTTGAAAATTTTATTAAATAAAAAAGTTTGAGAAATACATTTATGATTTAGCACGAAACATATAGCTATTATCCGCAGTTACAGAGCAAGTGTTATCAACACCGATAATAAAATGATAACATTAGCTCGTATAGGCAGGATAATATGGATATATCAAATAATTAAAAGATTTACATATTCGGATTTGAATAGGGGGATATTTGACTCTATTTTGGCTCTAAAAATTTGGACTGATACAAACACGAAAGCATTTTTTGAAGAATATGGATAATAAATCCATTAAAAATCAAAGAAAAGAAGTCAGTTCAAGTCATCCGCCGAGGAGTTTGAATTGGTTGCAGGTTGAGGAAAATAACGGTTTTACGCCGTTTGCAGGTGTTTTTCTGAACAGCTGATGTTAATTTGATGTTATAATACGCAGAAAGAAAGAAAATCAGCGAGTCAGAATAAATGATGTAATTGAAGTAAAAAATGGCGTGTATCTACACGAAGCTTAAACAAATACAGTTAAGAACAACGAAGAACACGCCGAATTCGAATAGTTTCAACTGAGCTGTAAAACCCCATTTCACCGGGCTTTACAGCTCTTTTCCATTTTCATTGCACTACATATCACCTCATCCCCGCCCAATCCCCCTCCCCCACCGAGCAGAAAGAAACAAAACTTGTGATCTTTCGGCTCTTTTTTTGTGTGCTTCCTCCTGTTTTTGTAAAACATATAATCAAAGACCTCGTGCCTTCTGACAGAGAAATGGGAAAAATACACAAAAAGTACATGTAAAAATTGTGTAAAATCCCATAAATCAACAAAAAGGGACTGGAGTCCTTTTTGGAATAAAAAAATGCGGTTAAGATGCAGATAGAAAGACAAATGCAAGGACAATTTGCCTGGCTGGAGCGGAGAATGAGAAAGATGGCTGTCCGTGTGACAGGCAGCAGGGAAAGTGAGGTATGGTTATGAATTATTCAGAAGACGCAAGCAAGCAGTATCATATTCAAGTGGGTGAAGGAGATGTGGGACGTTATGTGATCCTGCCGGGGGACCCGAAGCGGTGCGCCAAGATCGCAAAATACTTTGATGATCCGGTCCTGGTGGCGGATAACAGGGAGTATGTGACCTACACCGGTTATCTGGACGGTGTGAAGGTGAGCGTCACATCCACCGGAATAGGAGGACCTTCCGCATCCATTGCTATGGAGGAACTGGTGATGTCTGGGGCGGATACTTTCATCCGGATCGGAACCTGCGGCGGCATGCAGCTGGAGGTGAAAAGCGGCGACGTGGTGATCGCAAACGGAGCCATCCGCATGGAGGGAACGAGCCGGGAATACGCGCCCATCGAGTTCCCGGCAGTGGCAGATATCGGTGTGGTCAATGCGCTGATGGAGTCAGCCGAAGACATGGGAGCGCCTTATCATGTGGGCGTGGTGCAGTGTAAAGACTCCTTCTACGGACAGCACTCTCCGGAGAGGATGCCCGTCAGCTATGAGCTGCTGAACAAGTGGGAGGCATGGAAACGGCTGGGATGCCTGGCATCTGAGATGGAATCCGCTGCCCTCTTTGTGGTGGCCAGCCACTTGCGAGTGCGGGCAGGATCCTGCTTCCTCGTTGTGGCCAACCAGGAGCGGGAAAAAGAAGGACTGGAAAATCCGGTGGTACACGATACAGACATGGCAATTCGGGTGGCGGTTGGAGCCCTCCGGAAGCTGATCGATAGAGACAAGAAGGCAGGCAGATAAAAGGAGGAAATACAATGACGGAGACAAAGATCCAGGAACTGATCGAGACGGCTGCCGCACAGCTTGCCTTCTCTTACACCCCCTATTCTCACTTCAAAGTCGGAGCGGCCCTGCTCGCAAAAAACGGCCGGGTCTATACGGGGTGCAACATTGAGAACGCGGCGTATACGCCCACCAACTGCGCTGAGCGGACAGCTATCTTCAAGGCTGTCAGCGAAGGTGTACGGGAATTTGAAGCAATCTGCATTGTAGGCGGACCGGAGGGCAGAATTGTGGATTATACACCTCCCTGCGGCGTGTGCAGACAGGTGATGATGGAATTCTGCCAGCCGGAGGAGTTTCAGATCATTCTGGCAAAGGGAAAAGACGATTATCGGATTTACAAGTTGAAAGATCTGATGCCCCAGGGATTTGGCCCGGGCAATCTGGAAGAAAGGTAGGCAGAATATGAAACAGGCAAAAAGGGTATTTGTAATAGTGATAGATTCCCTGGGGATCGGCGCTATGCCGGACGGGGAAAAGTTCGGAGACGTAGGGGTCAATACGCTGGGACACATTTCCGAATCTGTGGATACGTTCCGGATCCCTGCGCTCCAGAAGCTGGGCATAGCCAATCTGACCCATCTGCGCCAGGTGCCGGCGCTGGAGGAGCCGCTTGGATACCAGGCAGCCCTCAGAGAGAGGAGCAACGGCAAGGATACCATGACCGGGCACTGGGAGATCATGGGCGTGGAAACAAAAAAGCCATTTAAGACCTTCACGGAACACGGATTTCCAAAGGAACTGATCGAGGAGCTGGAAAAGAGGACCGGACATAAGGTCATTGGAAATAAGAGCGCCAGCGGGACAGAGATCATTGAGGAGCTGGGGGAGGAAGAGATTTCCACCGGACATATGATCGTCTACACGTCGGCGGACTCGGTTCTCCAGATTTGCGGAAATGAGGAGACCTTTGACCTGCAGGAGCTGTACCGCTGCTGTGAGATCGCAAGGGAGCTGACAATGAAGGAGGAGTGGAGAGTCGGAAGAGTCATTGCAAGGCCCTATGTGGGAAAGAAGCGAGGGGAGTTTGAGCGGACCAGCAACCGCCACGACTACGCCCTGAAGCCGCCGGTGAGGACAGCGCTGAATGTCCTTAAGGACAGTGGGCTGGATGTGATCTCTGTGGGAAAGATCAAGGATATTTTCGACGGGGAAGGGATCACGGAAGCGTATAAATCCCAGTCTTCTGTACACGGGATGGAGCAGACCATCGAGCTTGCGGATAAAGATTTCCGAGGGCTTTGCTTTGTCAATCTGGTGGATTTTGATGCAAAGTGGGGACACAGAAGAAATCCGGAAGGCTATGCAGAAGAACTGGAGAAGTTTGATGAGAAGCTTGCGGTTTTCATGGAAAAGTTAAGAGAAGACGATCTTCTGATCATTACGGCGGACCACGGGAATGACCCGACTTACACGGGCACCGACCACACCAGGGAGAAAGTGCCGTTCCTTGCGTACTCCAGATCCATGGAGGGAAATGGAATGCTGCCGGAGCAGGACACTTTTGCGGTGATCGGTGCAACGATCTTGGACAATTTTGGACTGTCCATGCCGGAGGAGACGATCGGAACATCCCTGCTTTCCTGTTTGAAATAAACAGGATCCTGTAAGAGAAAAGGAGGAAAAGAAGACATGAAAAGAGTGAAAAAGCTTGCCGCTTTACTTCTGGCAGCCTGCATGGCAGTCTCTCTGATCGGCTGTGGGCCGTCGGGAGCGGGCGAGAGTACCAGTGATTCCGACTACCGCGTGGCAATGATCACGGACAGCGGGGACATCACGGATCAGTCCTTTAACCAGACAACCTACGAAGCATGTAATGCATACTGTACGGAAAACAACATTGACTTCACATACAAAAAGCCGGACGGGGACACAGACTATGCCCGGATCGCCATGATCGACGTGGCTGTGGCGGAAGGCTATAACATCATCGTTATGCCGGGCTACATTTTCGCCCCGGCCCTTGTGGAAGTCACTTACAAGTATCCGGATGTCAAGTTTATCGCGCTGGATATGACAGCCGGGGACATCATCGCGGCGGCGGTCGGGAACAAGTACTATGAGAACCCAGATGCCTACGAGGCAGCAGACTACTACAACGTGGACAATACATACTGCGCCGTGTATCAGGAAGAGATCCCTGGTTATATGGCGGGGTACGCGGCAGTGAAGCTTGGCTACAGAAAACTGGGATTCCTGGGAGGCCAGGCAGTGCCGGCGGTCATGCGCTACGGATTCGGCTATGTGCAGGGGATCAACGATGCCGCAGAGGAGCTGGGCGTTGTGGACCAGATCCAGGTCGAATACGCGTACGGCGGGCAGTTCTACGGGTCTACAGAGGTGACTGCGGCGATGGATACGTGGTACAGCCAGGGAACAGAGATCGTCTTTGCCTGCGGCGGCGGTATCTTTACATCGGCAGCGGAGGCGGCTGCGAAAGTGGACGGAAAGATGATCGGTGTGGACAGCGACCAGTCTCCCATCATTGACGCATATGGAGAAGGCATGACCGTGACGTCAGCCATGAAAGGCCTGGGGGCCACTGTAAGGGCGATGCTGGATTCCATCATTGTGACAGGCACATGGAGCGAACATGTAGGAAAGATTGAAAACCTGGGGCTGGTGTCGGGAACGGACATGGATGTCAATTACGTGGGTCTTCCGGAGGATACGACGCAGTGGAACGAGAGCTTTACAGTGGACGATTACCATGAGCTGGTGCAGAAGATCTTTGACGGGGAGATCACCATCGACAATTCTACGGAACAGATGCCGGAAGTATCTGTCCAGGTAAACGAAAGACAAGGATCGATCATGTAAGAGATACCGGAAGGAGGAAACGAAAATGGGAGAATATGCGGTGGAAATGCTGCACATAACCAAGAAATTTCCCGGGATTGTGGCCAACGATGACATTACGCTCCAGCTGAAAAAGGGTGAGATCCATGCGCTCCTTGGAGAAAATGGAGCGGGAAAATCCACACTGATGAGCGTTTTGTTTGGGCTGTACCAGGCGGAGGAAGGAGAAATCCGCAAAGACGGGAAAAAAGTAGAGATTAAAAATCCCAATGATGCCAATGCACTGGGCATAGGAATGGTGCACCAGCACTTCAAGCTGGTGGAATGCTTTTCCGTACTGGACAATATCATACTGGGGGCGGAGCCGGTCCAGGGGGGATTCCTGAAAAAAGATGAAGCCAGAAAAAAGGTGATGGAACTGTCAAACCGCTATCACCTGCAGATCGACCCGGACGCCAAGGTGGAGAACATCACAGTGGGCATGCAGCAGAGAACGGAAATTTTAAAAATGCTGTACCGGGACAACGAGATCCTGATTTTTGACGAGCCCACGGCCGTGCTGACCGTGCAGGAGATCGAGGAGCTGATGCAGATCATGAAGGGACTTGCAAAAGAAGGGAAGAGCATCCTCTTTATTTCCCATAAGCTCAACGAGATCATGGAAGTGTCCGACCGCTGCACAGTCTTAAGGAAAGGAAAATACGTGGGCACGGTGGAGACAAAAGATACCACGCCGGAGAAACTTTCCGCCATGATGGTAGGGAGAAATGTTTCCTTTAAGGTGGAGAAAAAGCCAGCCCAGCCGGGAGAGGTGGTGCTGGATGTAAAGAACCTGACCATTGCGGGACAGAACAAAAAGGACGCGGTGCAGGATGTCAGTTTCCAGGTGCGCAGAGGCGAGATCGTCTGTGTCACGGGGATCGACGGCAATGGGCAGACGGAGCTGGTCTACGGACTTTCAGGGCTGGAACCGGCAAAGAGCGGAAGCATCCATATGAATGGGAAGGATATCACGAAAGCTTCGATCCGGGAGCGCTCCACATCCGGCATGAGCCACATTCCGGAGGACCGCCACAAGCACGGACTGATCCTTGATTATACCCTGGAAGACAACATGGTCCTTCAGAAATATTTTGAGCCGCAGTTTACAAGCCGGTTTGGGTTGTTAAAGAGAAAAGAGATCAGAGAATATGCAGACCGCCTGATCGAAAAGTACGATGTCCGCTCCGGACAGGGGGCAGCCACGATGGTGCGGTCCATGTCCGGAGGCAACCAGCAGAAGGCTATTATCGCAAGGGAGATCGATAAAGATCCTGATCTTCTGATCGCGGTGCAGCCGACGCGGGGCGTTGACATCGGAGCCATTGAATTCATCCATAAGCAGCTCATCCAGCAGCGGGATGCGGGCAAGGCAGTCCTCCTGGTCAGCCTGGAGCTGGACGAAGTTATGGATGTGCCGGATCGGATCCTGGTGATGTACGAAGGAAGAGTGGTCGGGGAATTCAAGCCGGATGAAGTGACAGTGGAAGAACTTGGTCTTTATATGACCGGCGCCAATGCTCATGTACGGTAAGGAAGCAAGCAACCGAAAACAAGAGATAGAC